>NZ_UETR01000025.1:0-41242 GCF_900491745.1 Candidatus Amarolinea aalborgensis
GCTGCTGTGGCTGCGCCAGGATGGCAGCAACGGGATGCCATCCTATTGCTCGTAGGCCAGCCGGGCGAAGCGCAGGGCGAAACGCGAGAGGAAAAGGGCAGGGAGCTCTCTGTGAGTTTCATGCCAACTGCCCCTGACCGGCTCGACTGTCGGTTCTGCGGCCAGGGTGGCTGTCGGGACGGGCGTCTCTGTCGGCGGCGCAGGCGTCTCGGTGGGGGGCAGGGGCGTGTCCGTCGGCGCAACCGTGCTCGTCTCGGCCGGTGGTGTGGGCGTCGGCTCCGCCGCAGTCGGCGTCGCTGTGATCTCCGCCGCGGTGGGCGTTGCAGTCACGTCGCCCGGCGTCGGCGTCTCCTCAGCAGTCGGCGTGGCCGTAATTTCAACGGGACTCGGGGTCTCCGTTGGGGTGGCGTCAGGCGAGGTAGCTGTGATCGTCGGCGTCAACTCGCCGGGGATCCCTGATGGTGTTGGCGTCCATTCAGCCGTGGCTGTGATCGTGGCAGTGACGCTGGCGGCGGTCGTCATGGTTGGGGTGGGGCTGGCCGGCGCTGTCGGCGTCGCGGTCGCCGTGCGCTTTGGCGTGTTGGTTGGCCGCGGCGTCCAGGTCGGTGGCCGCCGTGTCGCCGTGGGCTTCAACGTTGGCCTGGGGCGCGGCGTCTTACCAACAACCTGCGTTGGCGTCGGCGGTAGGGCGGGCGGCGTCTGCGGCGGCAGGCTATACTTCGGCGCCCACACAGGAATCTCAAGATAGGTGGCATAGGCCCGACCGTGGTCGGGGTCGGTCACGCCTTCTACCACAACGAACACGTTGCGCGCCAGGGCTTCATTCCACAACTCCGGCGGCACATCCACGGCCAGCCCGGGATCCACGATGATCGCGTAATCATGCGGGTACACGGCTACGATCATGCCGCTGATGCGGATCGGCGCCCACCGCCCCAGGTGCAGGGCTTCCTGGACCTCCCGCACCCGTTCCTCATTGAAAGAGCGTCGAAACTCCTCGGCCTTTTCAGGGTGCAGAGCTATCTGGACAGCCAGGTCAACCTCTTTCCCCAGGATCTTCACGCCATACAATCCATCGCCTGGATACGCGGCTTCGGCTACCGAGAGCGTAGCCAGGCTGAACGTCACCAGCGCCAGGATGATCAGCGCGCTGGCCCAGGCTGGGCTGAGCGGCTGCGGCGCTAGAAACGAGCGCAGGATCCTCTCCCACCAGGCGGTTGGCGGTGTAGACGGCCGGCGTAGCGCCGGCGATGATCGCACTGGCGGCTGGGCGGCCGGCGCTCTTTTGGCTTCACGCGCCGGCGACGCCGGCATTCGTGCAACCTCAGCCAGGAATTGGTCACGAATGTCGCCTTGAAGACGCGGCGCGGGCGGCGGCGGTTTGCGCAAGGAGGCGAAGGATGCGACCGTCTCCAATGCTTCGCGCAGCTCGGCCGCCTGCTGCGGGTTTTGGCTCAGCCCTGGGTAAGCGGCCAGACATTCTTCCACGCTGGCGCCTTCGTCCAGGCGGATGCAACAGGCCTCGAACATGGCATCAAATGACAACTCGTTCATTGCTCGCCATCCATGATACGGCGCAGGGCAATAACGGCGCGATATTGTAAGGCTTTGACGGCGCCCTCGCTCTTTCCAATGATTTGTGCAACTTCAGCAATGCTTTTTTCTTCCAAGAAACGCAGCGACACCACCTGCGCCTGTTCTTCTGTCAGTCGCGTGATGGCCGCGCGCAGATGATCTTCGGCCAGACGCTGCTCCGCGCTGTCCACCGGGTCATGCCGTTCACTGGGCATATCCGGCGCTTCATCCAGGCCAACCTGGCTGCCGCGGCTGCGACGCCGGAAATGATCTACCACCAGGTTGTGGGCAATGCGGTAAATCCAGCCTGAAAACGACGAAGTCCAGGCATGATCGCTGCGAATGGCTTCCAACATGCGCAAAAAGACCTGCCCGGTGAGGTCTTCAGCCAGAATGGCATCGCCCACCCGGTGGTAGATGTAGCTGTGGATGCGTGCGGTATATAGGTCGTACACCTGGCTCAGGGCTTGCGGGTCACAAGTCCGCGCACGCTCCAGTAACAACGCTTCGTCAAGCGCTGTTACTATGGGCACCCGCTTTTCGTCTGCGTTCAATGATGAAAGACGTCCATGAAACTGAAAAGACTACGCACCCAACGGCCGAGTTTGGCAAATTCGCGGGCCAGGCGCTATTGACCACCGGCTGTCAGCCGCCTTGCTCTCCGCCCGTGATGCGCCAAACCGTATAGATGCGCTGCACGGCCGTGAAATTCGTCAGTAGGGCCAGAATCCAGAGCGCCGGCAGCATCCAGCCGGTAATCAACCCGGCCACAAGCACGATGATGCGCTCGACGCGTGTGAACAAACCAGACTTGATCTGAATCCCCAGACCCTCCGCGCGTGCCCGCGTGTAGCTGACGAGCAGAGAGCCAATTAAGGTCGCGAAGATGAGGATGGTTGGCAGCCGGTTGCCTTGACCCGTGTAGTAGATCAAGAGACCCAGGAATGTCACCGCCTCTGAATAGCGGTCGAGCGTGGAATCGAGGAACGCGCCAAAGCGGCTGGTGCGGTTGGTCACCCGCGCCAGTGTGCCATCAATGGCATCGAAAACCGCGGCGGCGATCAGCAAAATGCCGCCAATCTGTAGATAACCGGCGGCCAGCACGCCGCTCACACACACCGTGAGCAGGAAACCGATCACGGTCAGGACATTGGGAGAGATATTGGTCACGCGGATCGTGCGAGCGATCGGCTCCAGGATGCCGGTGGCTTGCCGGCGCAAAAATTGTGTCAACATGACTAGGGCTGCTTTCCTTCAGGCTGATGACTGATTTCATCATAGTAATCGAGCAAACGGGGGACGATGGCGTCCCATGTATAGCGCTGCGCGGTTTGGCGACCGTGCTCCCCCAGGCAGCGCCGGCGCTCGGGGTCGCGCAAGAGTGCGATCAGTGCGGCGGCCAGTTCGTCGTGATCGCCAGCCGGCACCAGTAATCCCTCGTGTTCAGGCGTGACCAGGGTGCGGTAACCAACGATGTCCGATGCGATGATGGGCACCCCGGCCGCCATCGCTTCCAAGAGGACCAAGCCGAAACTTTCGAAACCCCGCGCCGGCGCACACACAATATCGGCGCGCTGGTAACACCTGGCCAGCCCAGCCTCGCTCTGCGGCCCGATGAAGCGCACCCGATCCAATCTGAGCGCCGCCACATGCCGCTGGTGCACGGCTTCATCCGTCGCAGTATATGCGCCTGCCACGGTCAAGCGGGCCTGTGGGTGCTGGCGTTCTACCTGGCGCCAGGCGCGCAAGAGCACATCCAGCCCTTTGCGCGACTCCAGGCGGCCGACGAAAAGGACATCGGCGCCTGTCTTGCGCCATGCCAACGGCGCAGATCGCAGGCAGCGCGCATCAATCCCATTGGGAATCAGGCGGAAGCGCAGGTCTACAAACTGGTTCCAAAACGATGCCGTGGCTGCGGACACGGCCACATGACCATCGAGCAACGCCATCCGCGCGCGCCACAACCGTCGCGCCCAGCGATAGAGGCGGTTGGGGCCTTCCCGGTACGCATGAAAGGTGCCCATGATCCGCACGTCGGCGCGGTCGCGGGCTGCGGCCAGGGCAGCCCAGGGAACCCCCGGCGCCAACGGTTCATGCACGTGGATCATGTCGAAATGCTCCTCGTCCAACAGCGTACGGATCCGCCCCTTGATTCGCGGGTCAAGGCTGATGTGCGAGACAGCGCCTGAATAGGGAAAAATGAACACATGCGAAGACAAATTGCGCAGGTTGCCATTGAGACCCATCGGGATGCGGCTCGCGGGCGAGGCTGAACAAGGCGCCAGCACCCGAACATGATGCCCCCGCCGTTCCAATTCCAGAGCCAGACCAATCACATGCTTGGTGACTCCGCCTGGTACGGCGATATCGTAGGGTGAGACGAGCGCAATGCGTCGCGTTCGAGTGCCTCCCATAACGGCGTTGTTAGCACCCATTGATCGGGCTGCCATGTAATGATTCGCTCCAGCTGAGCGCCCATGGCGGTCAGGCCATTGGTCAGCGTCTCTTCTTCGGTCGCCGCGGGCGCCCACACCAGCGGTTCATGAATGATCAACTCAACGCGGCCGCTGTGCAGGCGCTGCGCAGAGATAGGGATCAACGGCGCACGCCAGCGCATGCTGAGCCGCAAGGCGCCAACCGGTAGGCGAGCGGCGGCCCCACAAATCGTGACGGCCTGGCCGCTGCCGGTCGTGTCGCGATCCATCATCAGCCCCACCAGCCCACCCTGGCGCAGCGCGCGCGCCATGGGCATCAACACGGTGTCGCTGGCGACAAAACGATGACCGTGCGCCCCACGCACGCGGCATAACCATGCAAACAGCGCCGGCGGTTGCACTCGTTCAGCCGCAATGAGCGCCGGCCATCCGCGTGCGGCCAGGGCCTGCATGGCCAACTCGCCCCCCGCAAAATGACCGCCAAGCAAAATCGCGCCTTGATCCTGCTGACGCAAGCGCTGCAGGACGGACTGGCCCTGAATCTGCACCATGTCGTGCAGCACCGCGGCGTCCAGTCGCGGCCCCAGAAACAGGTCACGATAGTTAAGCCACAAGTGACGATAGGCCCGTTGCGCGGTTTGTACCACGGCCGGGTCTGCGGGCAGCCGCTGCAGCACATGACCCAGGTTGTGCAGCAGGCCGTGACGCGCCGCAGTTTTCTGTGACCATTGCCACCGCGCCAGGCTTGTCAACATCGCAGATGAGGCGGTTGGCGTGAGATGAGCCAAAAGCCAAGCGCCCACGCGCAGCGCGGCCCATTGCCCCTGCGCACCCGCGTCAACAAGACGTTTCTGTTTATGATGGTTCATGACGCACAGCAATCTTACCCTGAAACAAAACCACTGTCAAACAATGAGACGCACAGTCTGATCTGGTGCATTTCAGTTTGGGGGCGGGTCCGACGTCGAGCGATTGAGGCTTCGTCGTGAGCGGCTCGACCGCACGGTTCGACAGGCTCACCGCACGGGGCCTGAGCTTGTCGAAGGCCGCTGCAACCACCTCCAAGCCCAACCGAAGCCGGCTACGCCGCGGAACTGAAATGCGCCCGCCACAAAATACAAACCTCTCGCGCGCCGTCAGGCCCGATAGGGCCTTCCACCTTGTAGCCCGATCCGTTCACGGTCGGGCGGCGTTGGTTGCGCGCACGCTATCGGGCCAGCAACCCCGCCGGAGGCCAAAGGCCATCCGGCTACGAGGTGCAAGCCCCTCTGGGGCTACGCCCCGAAATTGAAATGCACCCGCCTGATCTGGCTGCAGAGACAAGCACGCGGGCAGCAGGGTTCATGCAGGATTTGCGGCAGGCACTGACCTGTGTTACAGTAGTGTTATCAAGATGTGGTCCTGATATCGCGCGTAACGGGGGAATGTAACCCGATGTTTTCGGCATGGACGCGTACCCGCTCAGTGCTGATTCAACTTGCTACTCGACGCCTGACCCTGTGGTACTCTTTGCGCTCCCAACGATCGCGTGCGGCTGAACCTGAGGATCAAACGATGGACGCACTCCTGCAGCGCGCAGCCACGCTCCTGCGCAATTCATCCCGCACCGTCGTGTTGACGGGCGCGGGCATCAGCACTCCTTCCGGCATCCCTGATTTTCGCAGCCCCACCTCCGGTCTGTGGGCCACTTTCGATCCGCTTGACGTTGCTTCCGTCTGGAGTTTTCACGAAGCGCCGGAGCGTTTCTACGCATGGATGCGGCCGCTGGCGCGTCAGATTCTGGACGCGCGGCCGAACCCGGCCCACCTGGCATTGGCCCGCCTCGAAGCCGGCAACCTGATTCATGGCATCATCACCCAGAACATTGACGGCCTGCATCAACGCGCTGGCTCGCAGCATGTCCTGGAGGTGCACGGTCATCTGCGCACGGCCAGTTGTCTCGACTGCCACGCTCAGCGCAGCACCGACGGCCTGTGGGATGCTTACCTGGACCGCGGCGAGCTGCCGCGCTGCGCCAACTGCGGCGCCGTTCTCAAGCCAGACGCCATCCTGTTCGGTGAACCGTTGCCCTACAACACCCTCCGCCAGTCGCAAGAAGACGCCCTGCATTGCGATGTCTTTGTGGTCATTGGCTCGTCGCTGGAAGTCGAGCCGGCGGCCGATCTGCCTTTCCTGGCGCAGCGTCGCGGCGCGCAGGTCGTTGTCCTCAACTACGTTCCCACGCCCATAGACCCACGCGCGGCCCTGGTCGTTCATGCGGACGCGGCCATAGTTCTGCCGCGCCTCGCCGACATGCTCCTCGGCCCCGCCTGAACGATTTGCCCTGACCTCCTATCGCTGCAAAAACAGAAGGCCGCCCGGTATCTACCGAGCGGCCTTTTCATACAGGCGAACTCACACGATCACGCGAAATGCTGCAACCCGAATCCTGAATGTTAGACCTCGCGCGAGCGCCAATCCTTGTTCAGCATTCGTTGTTCAGCATTTCTTTACGGCATCACCATCGGCAGACGCACCTGGCTGAGGCGGCCCGGCTCGGCCATTAGCACGATCGTGTCAATCCCCACAAAGCGATTGGTGGTATTGGGGCCGCCATCAATTACGATGGTGACGTGGTTGAAGCCGACCGGCGTGCTGTTGCGATCGAAGGTGACCTGCATCGTCGAAGGCACCTGCCCACGATTCGGATTCAAAATCAGCCAGTCGTAGGAATCAACATCGCCATCACCTGCTGGACCGGCATAGTGCCAACCCTTGCCTGTCCAGGTGAAAGCCTCCGGCTCGGCCTGCATCTTGTCCTTCCACTGCGCCCACATGGACGCGGGAATGGCGCCGGCGATCCAGTGGATGCCGGTGCCGCCGCCGCGCTGGTTGATGTACAGGAGGGCGGATTCAACGTTCTGGCTGCGGTCTTGGATCCACATCAGAGAGTCTATCGGGTTCTGGCTGCTGTCCAGGACATCCATCACCGGGCCAACCATCCGCAGCGTGATCGGAATGTTCTGTGGGGTATTGGTGACGCCGCCGCCCGTGGCGGTCACGCGGATCGTGGCGGTGTATGTACCTGGCCTCAGCCCCGTCGAGTTGACGCTGACGGTTACGCTGCGCGGCGTCGTGCCGCTGGGGGGCGTCAGCGAGAGCCACGCCACACCTTCCACGATGCTGGCCGTCCAGTTGACAACGCCCGGCGTGCCGGTGTTGCCGATGTTCAACGTCTGACTCGCAGGCGATGGGCCGCCAGCTGTGCCGTTGAAGGTGAGACTGGTTGGCGAAACCGTCAAACCTGGCGGCCGCACGACGAAGCTGACGGCCACGTCTTTGGGGCTGGCCTGGATCGGTATGCCGTTCTTCGAGGCGGTGATACGGATGACGGCGCTGTAACTGCCAGACGCCAGGCCCGCCGGATTGACCGTCACGTTCAGCGCGGCGCCGCTCGGCCCGGCGCTGCCAGAGCTTGGACTCAGGCTCAACCAGGACGGGTTGCCCTGTGCCACGGCCGTCCAATTGAAACTGCCGGTGTTGGCGCTGTTCCTGATCGTCACAGCCTGGCTGGCGGGCGCGCCTCCGCCGTAGTCAGCCGTGAAACTCAGGCTGGCGGGTGTGACATCCAGCACCTGCGGCCGCACGGTCATTGTGATCGAGACCTCTTTGGGGCTGCCGTCAATCGGGTTGCCGTTGCGCGTGGCCGTCACTCGGATCGTGCCGCTGTAGGTATTGGGCTGCAGGTTTCCTGGATTGACCGTCACACTGACCGCCTGGCCGTCAGCGCCGGTCGTGCCCGAACTGGGATTCACCGTGATCCAACTGGAGCCGCTGGTGATGCTGGCCGCCCAATTGATCGTGTCGCTGTTGCCGTCATTCTTGACGGTGAAGGTCTGCGCCGCCGGGGATCCGCTGCCGAAGTCGGCTGCGAACGCCAGGCTGCTCGGCGTCACATTCAGATTGGGGTTGACCTGCACGCCCTGGCCGTCTACGTTGCCGATGGCAAAGGAGCTTTTCCAACTGCCCGTGTATTCGAGATAATCGTTGTTGACCTCAGGCTGCGGGAAGTAACGCACAGAGGCGTCACGAATGATCACGGCTTCGTCGCGGCCGTCGCCGTCGAGGTCGCCGGCGTCCACGTCATTCCAGCCCGGCCCCAGATTGGCCGGCTCGAAGTCACGCATGGAGGTGCCGCTTGGATTGCGAATGGCCAACTGCACCACGTTGTTGTCATTGACGCTTCGCAGCATCAGCACTTCATCATCGCCGTCACCATTCAGGTCGCCGACCGCCAGGCTGGTGAAGTTGGGGTACAGTTTCTCGCCGTACAGTTCATCCCACTGGTTGGATGACCGCCAGCGCCAGACCCAGAATGAGTTGAGCTGGAAGAGTACGCCGGTGCGAGACAGCGCCATCTCGCGCTTCGGGGTCGAGTCAAGATAAATGTCGCCAACAGCCACGTCAGTCCAAACGAAGCCGGAGGTGCTGTCAATCAGCACGCTGAAGTTGCTGCCGCTCCAGGCTTTGACCAACTTATCCGCGTCGCGCAGCATGACGAAATCTGCGCGGCCATCGCCGTCAATGTCACCCGTAGCCAGTGTGCGGAACTGGCCGCCGAAGGTCTCCGTGTAGATCTGCGTCCAGGTCGTGCCGGTGGCATCGCCGCGCCAGACGTACAGCCTCTCGCCGCTGCCTTCGGAATGGGTGGCGATAATCTCGTCGCGCCCATCATTGTTCAGGTCGCCGGTCGCCACCAGGCGCCACACGCGGCCGCCTGTGACCGACTGCTCGAAGGCGACGGTGGTTGCGCCGCTCGGTTTGAACGGATCGAAGGCCTTGAGCGTGCCGCCCTGCATGGCGATGATCTCCGCGTCGCGATCGCCGTTGAGGTCGCCCACGGCTACTTTTTCCCAACCCAAATCAGGCGACTGCCAGGTGGCTGGCTGAAAACCAGCCTGGGTGTAGGGATCTTTGACGATGATGCGGCCGCGGTTGTTGGACGAGTTGTCAATGACGATGATCTCGGCATCCGTCACGACAGCGCCTGCCGGTTTTGCGGTCACCGGCGTCAGGCTGCTCAACGGCAGCATCGCCACCACGGCGAGCAAGCGCCACAGCTTGAATCGGATTTTGTGCATTGGTTTTCTTTCTCCCATGAATCGAAAAGTATTTGCCTTCGGGTTGCGCACACAGCGCGGCATTATAACATAAGCAAAGACGGCCTCAAAACCTTCTCTATGAAGGCCGTTTTTACGATTTGCCTGAGTTGTCTTATAATTCCTCCCATGCCTTTTGATTTTACCCTTCTTGCGGCCGATGCAACGACCGCCGCGCGCACGGGCGTTTTCCAAACGCCCCATGGCCCCATTGCCACACCCTGTTTTGCCCCAGTCGGCACGCAGGCCACGGTCAAGACCCTGACCCCGGCCGATCTGCAGGAACTGGGCGTGACGCTGATCCTGGCCAATACCTACCACCTTTACTTGCGCCCCGGCAGTGAGTTGGTGGCGCGGCTGGGCGGCCTGCACCGCTTTATGGCCTGGGACGGCCCCATCCTCACCGATTCGGGCGGCTACCAGGTCTTCAGCCTGGCCCACCGGCGCAAGTTGGACGCGGACGGCGTCACCTTTCGCTCGCATCTCGACGGCAGCCTGCACCGCTTCACCCCAGAAAAGGTGATGGAGATCGAAGCTGATCTCGGCGCGGATATCATCATGGCCCTGGATGAGTGCCCTGATCCCCTCGACCGCCACTATAATGAAATTGCCCTGCAGCGCACCCATGCCTGGGCCGCGCGCTGTCGTGAGTCGCAGCGCCGGCCGGATCAGGCCCTTTTCGGCATTGTGCAGGGCGGCATCTTTCCCGACCTGCGCGTGCAGAGCGCCCACTTCCTGCGCAGCCTCGATTTTCCGGGCTACGGCATCGGGGGGCTGGCCGTGGGTGAAACCAAAGAGCAGATGTACGCCACACTCGACATCACGCTGCCCGAATTGCCCGCTAATCGGCCGCGTTACCTGATGGGGGTCGGCGCGCCGGAAGACCTGGTAGAAGCCGTGGCGCGCGGCGTGGACCTGTTCGACTGCGTGCTGCCCACGCGCGTGGCGCGCAACGGCGGGCTGATGACCCATCGCGGCCGGTTGAATCTACGCAACGCGCAGTATGCGGCCGACACCGGGCCGGTGGAGGAAGGCTGCACCTGTTACTGCTGCCGCACCTTCAGCCGCGCGTATCTGCGTCACCTGTTCAAGGCCGGCGAGATTTTGGCCCTGCGCCTGGCGACGATGCACAACCTGCACTTTCTCCTGACGTTGATGGCCGACATGCGCGCCGCGATCAGCGTGGGCCGCTTCGACGAACTGCGCCGCGCCTTCCTGGCCGGCTATGAACGACCGGACCAGGAAACGCGTCACCGCCAACATGCCGCGCACCGCCAACGCCTGGCGGCCGGGCTGGGCGTATGAAAGGCCTGGCGATCTTACCGCTGCTGGCCTTGCTGCTGCTGGCCTGCAGCGGGACGCAGATCGAAACGCCGACGCCAGAGCGCATCAGCATTGCCGGTTCAACCAGCGCGCAGCCGCTGCTTCTCTCGCTGACCGCCGCCTATCACCGGCAGCATCCTGACATCTCCTTCGATCTACAGCCGGTGGGCAGCGCGCTGGGCCAGACAATGCTCATGAACCGACAGGCCGACCTGGCCGTCTCGTCGTGGCTGACCAGCACCCAACTGCCAGGCCTGCAGGTCTTGCCCATTGCCAGCGACGCGGTGATCGCCATCGTCCAGGCACGCAACCCCATCACCGACGTCACTCTGCTGCAGCTGCGGGGCATCTACCAGGGGCGCATCCTGGACTGGAAGGACGTTGGCGGCCGCAGTGGAGAGATTCTAGTCGTCAGCCGTGAAGAAGGCTCTGGCACACGGGCCTTGTTTGAAAAGAACGTCATGGGGGATCAGCGCGTCACATTGACTGCGGTCGTCATGCCCAGCGAAGAAGCCGTGCGCGCCTACGTCGCCTCGCACGCCAACGCCATTGGCTACGCGTCGCTCGTCGGCGCCAGCGGCCGCGGCGCAGACGCGGAAGTAAAGACGTTGGCGGTAGAGGGCGTGGTTCCCGAAATCGCCACCTTAACGACGTCGGGTTATCACCTCACACGCACCATCTACCTGCTCGCGCGCCGGCCCGTCAAGGCGTCGCTGCAGCCCTTCTTGACGTTTGTGAGCCGCGAGACGGGAAAGTGAAGACCGGAGACCAGAGACCGGAGACCAGAGACCGGAGACCGGAGACCAGAGACCGGAGACCGGAGACCGGAGACCGGAGACCGGAGACCGGAGACCGGAGACCGGAGACCGGAGACCGGAGACCGGAGACCGGAGACCGGAGACCGGAGACCGGAGACCGGAGATCATCCGCCTTCCACACACCCAATCTCTGATCTCTGATCTCAGATCTCTAATACTTGGGCTACCAGAAAGGACGGGACCCGATGACTGTAACCGAAGCAACGGATGAAGTTCGCACCCAATTTCAACAGATGGCGCACAGCGCGGCCCTGCTGCGCACATGGCAGGCGCACTACGTAGATGCATTGGCGGCGCAGCAAAAGGCCGCGCTGCTTGAACTGGCGGCGGTCTACACTGGTCAACGTGAGTCCGCGCAGGCCGAGTTTCGCCAACGGACGGCGGCGGCAGACGCCAGCCTGGCTGATGAGACTGCGCAGATTCATGCGCGTTGGCAGACAGACAGTGCAGGCTTCGCCTGGCTTGCCGGTTCTTGGGCCGCCGCGGCCGCCGCAGCCTATACGTCGCCCCCGCTGACAGCGCCTACGCCCAGCAGTGTGCGCATCGGCCGCCTGCGCCTGGCGGGCGACCCTGGCGCGTGGGACATGCCGGCCCTGGCGCCCTTGCTCGGCCAGTCGCATGTGCTGATTGACGCCCGCGGCGACGCCGCCTTTGCCGCGGCGAGCCGAACGCTGCTGCAATCCATCCTGCTGCGCCTGGTTTTGACCTGCCCCCCGCGCCGCGTGCAGTTGACGCTGTGCGAGCCGGGCGGCGCGGGGAGCCTGCTGGCCGGTTTCCTGCATCTGCCGCAAGAGCAGCGTGGGCCTCGCGTTTTCGTGCGACCAGACGAACTCATCGCGCAGTTGGCGCAGATCAGCGAGCACATCACGCATGTGGCCCAGGAACGGCTGCGCAATGTCTACGCCACGGTGGAGGACTACAATGCGGCCAACCCGGCCACGGCCGTGCCCTACCGCGTGCTGGTGATTGCCGGCCTGCCCGCTGGCTGCGACGAGCGCACCTGGGCGGCCCTCCTGCAAGTGGCGCGCACCGGGCCGGCCGCCGGCGTCTATCTGCTGGCAACCCTGGACAGCCTGACCCCGCCCGCGCGCAACATCAACCTCGCAGACCTGACCGCGCTGTGCACCCCGCTGCGCTTCACCGCCACTGACTGCCTGCTCTGGCAAGACGCGGAGCTGGGCGAATTTGCGGTGACGCCCGACGCGCCGCCGCCTGCCGCACAGATGAACGCCTGGCTGACCGCAGCCGGGGAAGGGTTGACGCAGACGACAATGGCGCTGGACTTTGCGCAGATCATGCCGCCGCCAGAACAGCGCTGGACCGGCAGCAGCCGCGATGGGCTGGATATCCCGATCGGCCTGGACAGCACGGGCGCCGTGCACCGTCTGCAGTTGGGTCGCGGCGTCATCCATCATGGCCTGCTGGGCGGCGCGCCTGGCTCAGGCAAATCGAACCTGCTGCACGTGCTGATCATGCAGTTGGCCCTGACCTATTCGCCGGACGAGGTCGAGCTGTACCTGTTAGACTTCCGCGAAGGCGTCGAATTCCAGGACTATGTGTCGCTGCCGCACGCGCGCGTGGTGGCCTTGGAAAGCGAGCGCGAGTTTGCGCTGAGCATCCTGGAACGCTTGAAGGCAGAAATGACAGCGCGCGGCGACCGCTTCCGGCCGGCTGGTGTGCAGCTCCTGGCCGACTACGTGGGCGTGACAGGGCGCCCCTTCCCGCGCATTCTCCTCATCATTGACGAGTTTCAGGTGCTCTTCAGCGAAGAG
Organism: Candidatus Amarolinea aalborgensis; assembly: GCF_900491745.1. Classification (NCBI taxonomy): domain Bacteria; kingdom Bacillati; phylum Chloroflexota; class Caldilineae; order Caldilineales; family Candidatus Amarolineaceae; genus Candidatus Amarolinea; species Candidatus Amarolinea aalborgensis. The sequence continues at coordinate 13,062 of NZ_UETR01000025.1, forward strand.
GACGCGCTGGCGCGTCAGGCCAGCGGGCTCCTGGACAGTCTCACACGCGTCGGTCGCGGCTTTGGCATCCATGTCTTGCTCAGTTCACAAACGCCAACGATCTCCGGCCTCTACGGCCGAACGCTGTACGAGCAGATGGGGCTGCGCATGGCGCTGCGGTGTACACCGATGGTCTCGCAGGCGGTGTTAGGCGATGGGAACGTGGCGGCCAGTCAGTTGAGCCAGGTTGGCCGGGCCATTGTCAACGATGGACTGGGCGCTGCGCACCAAAACCGCGAGGTGCAGGTCGCGCTGCTGCCCGCGGCCGAACGCCGCGCCGCGCTGGCCGCGGTGCGCACGCTGGCGCACGGGCGCGGCGACCCGCCGGCTGTCACTTTTGCCGCGCGCGCGCCGGCGAGACTAGAGGCCAACCCCGAGCTGCAAGCGGCTCTGACGCAGGGGCGCGCCGCCGTGCTGGACGACGGCGTGCAGATCTGGCTGGGCGAACCGATCGCGATCAAAGCGCCGACCGCGGCGCGCCTGGACCGCTACGAAGCGTCCAACCTGCTGATCATCGGCGGCGATGAAGATCAGGCGTTTGGCTTGCTCACCGCGGCCGTGCTCAGCGTGGCTGCGCAGCGCGACCCCGCACAGGCTCAGTTCCTGGTCGGCGACTTCAGCCGGCCCACGTCACGCTACTTTGGGCTGTTCGGCCGCCTGAACCTGCCGCACCGCATCCTCCTGCTGAATGCGCGCCAGTTACGCGGCCCTGATCCGGCTGCTCCAGCGGCCGGCGCCAGCAGCAGCCCTGCTCCGGGTCGGACCTCTCGCTTCGATTTCCCGACGCCCGCGGTGAACGCGCCGCCGTCATCCGCCACCCCCCTGGACCGTCTGGAGGCGCTGATTACCGAGCGCTGGGCGCAGATGGATGCCGGGGTCGTACCAGACGGCCCGGCCATTTACCTGGTCTTGGCCGGTCTGCATGCCTGGCGCGACCTGCGACCAGTGGATTTCAAACCTTCGCCGGCGGCCGAGCAGGCGCTGCGCATCGCGGCGCGCGGGCCGGAAGTGGGCGTGCATGTCATCGCCTGGGCCGACAGCTACACCACGCTGGAGCAGAGCTTCAAGCGCGGCAGTCTGGCCCATTTCGATCACCGCGCCATCCTGCGCGTGAGCGAGCCCGAAAGCAACAATCTGTTGGGCAGTCCGCTGGCCGCCCGTTTGCCCGACGGCCGCGCGCTCTACCGCTTCGAAGGCGCCGCCCAGGGTGTGATAGAAAAATTCAAGCCCTACGTCGTGCCCGAGGCGACCGCCCTGACTGCCCTGGTTGCGCAGATTCGGGACGCAATGCGGGTGTGAAGCCTCGAGCGGGGGCCGCCACCGATTGAAATCGGCGGCTGAAAAAACCAAAAAACCTGCTCAAGCAGGTTTCAGGCGTGGCGCGCCGCCGATTGAAATCGGCCCCTGAAAAGGCTAAATGCCTGCTCACGCAGGTTCCAGTAGGTCACGCCTCCGGCGTGACGACGCCGTCGGCGGCAGATCGTGCTTTCTTGCGCCAACGCACGGTCTGAAGACCCTATGACAATGACGGCGCCCTCTGCCACAAAAGCCGCCGATTGAAATCGGCGGCTGAAAAAACCGAAAACCTGCTCAGGCAGGTTTTCGGTGTACCAGTACCAGGCGTCGGATTCATCCGCTGCTTGATTGAAAGGAAACATCTCTATGGCCAACAACCAAGACCTGACCGCCATCCTGCGCGCGGCCCTGCGCGCCTACGAGCACGCGCGCGCCGTGCGTCTGCAAGCCGAACGCCAGGCGAGCGCGCAGAGGGAACGCGCCACGGCCGAGCTGAACGCGGCCGAACAGAGCGAGCGCGGCCGCCTGGAGGCCAGCCAGCGCAGTCAGCGCGCCCTGGCTGAGGCTGAACAAGCGCGCCTGGGCGACCTGGCCGCCGCGGTGACCGCGCTCGAAACCGCGGCGCGCACAGCCCTGACCCAGGCTGGCCTGGCGCACATCGCGGGCGCGCCCGCGGCCGTGGACGCCGCGCCCGCCAAAGCCCGGCGCGGCGACGCGGAGGTGAGCGATCTCTTCGTGCAGGCCCAAACCGGCTACGTGGCCCTGCGTGAGGCGCTCTACCGCCTGGCCGCAGCCCAGGTGGAGGTTGGGCAGGGAGAGGCCGCGCGGCAGACCTTGCAGCCCCTCCTGGCCGATGGCGCATCTCCCTTCTTCCCGGCCGCGGCTGCGCTTCAGCGCGAGAGCTACCTGCGCCCCGCGCGCGAGGCCCTGGCTGCTCAGGCGTGGGAGGTCGTGCGCACGACGCTGGCGCCGTGGTTCAACGTAAGCAAGGCGGATGAAGAAGCCAGGAAATTGGAGCGGCAGAGCTACCTGCGCCCGGCGCAGCAGGCGCTGGAGGCCGGGCAGTGGGAGGCCGTGCGCACTGTGCTGGCGCCCTGGTTCAACGTGAACAAGGCGGACGAAGAAGCCAGGGAATTGGAGCGGCAGAGCTACCTGCGCCCGGCGCAGCAGGCGCTGGAGGCCGGGCAGTGGGAGGCCGTGCGCACGACGTTGGAACCGTGGTTGAAGCACAATAAGCGCGACTCTGAAGCGCAAGTTCTCGTCTGCGAGAGCTATTATCGGCCTGGCGCCGCCGCCCTCGACCAGGGGAACTGGGCCGCCGCCCGAAGCGCATTGGCTGCGCTGAATGCGTATGAGACAGGCTACAAGGATGCGTTCGAGTTGGAGCGGCAGAGCTACCTGCGGCCCGCGCAACAGGCATTGGAGGCCGGGCAGTGGGAGGCCGTGCGCACGACGTTGGAACCGTGGCTGAAAAAGGTCAAGGCGGACGTTGACGCGCGAGGACTGGTACACGAAAGTTACTATCGAGCTGCAAAACTGGCTTATGAAAATCATCAGTTTGACCAGGCATTTGTTGAGTTTCAGTCACTGGCGATTCTTGTGAATGAATACAAGGATGTGAGTTCCCTGTTACAAGGGTCACTGGATAACTTGCCAGGACGCACCACTCCCAAGATACCCGGCTTGAAGTTCGTCAAAGTACCGGCCGGGAGGTTTCTGTATGGAGATGGGAAGACGGTAACGAATATCGAAGAGTTTTGGATTGCGGTGACTCCAATTACGAACGCAATGTACAAACTGTGTAAGCCGGGCTGGACTTTTCCTACCGGGGAGGAAAATCACCCGGTGGTCAATGTCAGTTGGGATGATGCGCAGGCTTTTTGTCAGTGGGCGGGGGTGCGGCTGCCCACGGAACAGCAGTGGGAGAAGGCGGCGCGCGGCGTGGATGGCCGCGCCTACCCCTGGGGCAACCAGACGCCGAGCGGCGACCTGTGCAACTTCAACAACATCGTGGGCGGCACGACGCCGGTGGGGCAGTATCCCCAAGGGGCCAGCCCCTACGGCCTGCTCGACATGGCCGGCAACGTCTGGGAGTGGTGCGAAACGGCCTATTCGCAAGGTGTGTACGTGATTCGGGGCGGTGCGTACGACTCCAATGCCTCGAGGGTGGGGTGCGCCGACCGCTACGGGAACTACCGGAACGGCCGGGATGTGAACGGCGGTTTTCGAGTTGTGCTCCCTTAGCTGTTGGGCCTCTGGCCGCTGGCGCCTCTGGTCTCTGGAAAGCGCTGGAACTCTGGCGCGCTGGCTTGGCCCCGAGAGACGCCCCCGAACCAGACAGGCTCGTCGGTAGGCGTTCTCTGCCAGCGGGCCGCCGCAGGCGGCCAAATTTTTTTCGCAAAAACCTGATTTGCTTTGGCGCTCACGGCTGCCATTGCCACAGGAGCTGACCATGGTCAAACAAGTGACCGGCTGTTACGCCGATGTCTATCGCTGGGACAATCTCTACGCGGCCTACCGCCAGGCCGCACGGGGCAAACGCGGCCGCGGCCCCGCGGCGCGCTTCGAATATCGCCTGGAGGACAACCTGGTGCGCCTGCAAGAGGAGTTGGCCGCGCACACCTACCGCCCTGGCGCGTATGTCCATTTCTTCATTCACGAACCCAAACGCCGGCTGATCAGCGCCGCGCCCTTCCGCGACCGCGTCGTGCATCATGCCCTGTGCAACATCATTGAACCCGCGTTCGAGGCCAGCTTCATTGATCACTCCTACGCCAACCGCGTCGGCAAGGGCACGCATCGCTGCCTGGATGCGTGCCAGCGCTGGCTGCAGCGCTATCGCTACGTCCTGCAGTGCGATCTGCGCCAATACTTTCCTAGCATTGACCACCGCATCTTGCAGCGCACCCTCGACCGACGCATCCAGGATGGGGATTTGCGCCGCTTGATCGCGTTGATTCTGCGCAGCGGCGCGGGCGCCCTGGCCGGGGAGTATGACATGGTCTATTTTGCGGGCGACGATCTGTTTGCCGTCAACCGTCCGCGCGGCCTGCCCATCGGCAACCTGACCAGCCAGTTCTGGGCTAACTGCTACCTCAACGAGTTCGATCATTTCGTGACGCGTGAGTTGGGCTGCCCGGCCTACCTGCGCTTCGTGGACGACTTTTTGCTTTTTGCCGATGACAAGCGTACACTGTGGGCCTGGAAGCAGGCTGTCAGGGAACGGTTGGCTGCCTTACGTCTGACTTTGCACGACGCGTCGGCGCAGGTGCGACCGGCGACAGAGGGAATTCGTTTTCTCGGTTTCGTCGTTTTTCCCACCCATCGCCGGCTCTTGCGGCGCAAGGGCATCCATTACTGGCGCCGTTTTCGTCATCTGCTGGCTGACTATCGCCGCCAACACGCGAAGCGCCCGCGGCTCGACGCCTCGCTGCGCGGCTGGGTCAACCATGTGCGTTACGCCAACACCTGGGGCCTGCGCCGGGCGCTGGTGCAAGGCGTGCGACTATGAGCCAGGGCGAGGCGGAGCAGCCGCTCTTCACCAAAACTCCGGACTTTCTGGCCTGGTTGACGCTGGCTGCCAACAACTTTCCACGGCTGCACCGGCATACCCTGACGCGGCGTCTGTTGGATGCAGCGCTGGATTTCCAAGAGGCGATCCTGGAGGCCAACAGCCGGCGCGGCCAACCGCGGCTGGAATGGCTCCTGGCCGCTGATGCGCACCTGGACAAGGTGCGGCTCTACTTGCGCCTGGCTCATCGTCTAGCCTGGCTCAGCCCGGGTCAGTACGAACATGCCAGTCACCTGGTGGCCGAATTGGGCCGTTTACTCGGCGCGTGGTTGAAATCAACCCGTGACGTCATCGAAAAAAGGCAGCAAGCAGCCTGAAACCAGGCTGTTGTTGTAGGGGTCAGCGGAAATCGAGGGTGGGGTGCGCCTACCGCAACAGGAACAACCAGAACAACCGGAATGTGAACAACGGTTTTCGAGTTGTGCTCCCACAGCTTTCCGTTCTGCCGTGCGCGGCAGGACGCCAGTATTCTGCGCCGGTCACGGCTTGCGCAGCAAGGTGCGAGAGCTGGCGCCGCTGATTCCTGGCCGCGCCTGGAGCCATCCAGGCCGGGCATCTACTGTCCCAGGGTCTGCGCCTGGCCCGTGTCCGCCGTGGCGGCCGGATTGGCGCAGACCCGCAGGCTCGCGACTCAGGAGCATACCGTGAACGATCCAGTCTCCCTTGACGACCTGCGCCAGACCAGCCGGCAGGTGCTGGTCATCTACCAGGCCATGCTGCGCGCCCAGGCCTTGGACGCGGAAGGCCAGGACATTCTGCGCCGCGCCGATGAGCTGCTGCGGCAGGCAGGCCTGGCCTACTTGATGGGCGCGCCGCCAGCCCCGGCGCTGCCAGCGAACGACCACGCGGCGCCACCGTTCGCCATGGCCAGCGCCTACACCGACATTCAACGTGGGTACGCCGGACTGCTGGAGGCGCTCTATGCGCTCGGCGTCAAGGCGGGTCAGGTCGAGGATTGGGCCCTGGCCGAGCCGATCTTTGCCGCGCTCATGAGCCTGGAGCCAACCCTGCGCGACGCCGCCGCCTGGCACGAACGCGCCGTGGTCTTTGGCGCTGTCCAGCACGCGCTGGCCGCGGGCGACCTGCGCGCCGCCGGCGCGGCCTGGCAGACCTGGCTCAAGAAACATCCAGGAGATCGCGAAACGGTCGCCGCCCGGCAGCGTTCTTTTCTGCATTCCTTGATCGCGTGGGTGGATGTTCCAGCCGGGGAGTTCTTGTACGGCGATCAGAAGCAGCGTCTGTCCCTGGGCGCCTTTCGCATGAGCCGCACCCCCATCACCAACGCCCAGTACAACGTCTACGTCCAATGGACTGGCGCGTCGGCGCCCGGCCATTGGGTGAACGGCAGCATCCCGGCCGGCAAGGACAATCATCCGGTGGTCAACGTCAGTTGGGACGATGCGCAGGCTTTCTGCGGGTGGGCGGGACTGCGATTGCCCACGGAGCAGCAGTGGGAGAAGGCGGCGCGCGGCGTGGATGGCCGCGCCTACCCCTGGGGCAATCAACCGCCCAGCGGCGACCTATGCAACTTCAACAACATCGTGGGCGGCACGACGCCTGTGGGCCAGTATCCCAAAGGAGCCAGTCCCTACGGCCTGCTCGACATGGCCGGCAATTCTGGGAGTGGTGCGAAACAGCCTATTCACAAGGCGCGTACGTGGTCCGGGGCGGCGCGTACAACTACGATGCCTCGAGGGTGGGGTGCGCCTCCCGCTACGGGGGCGACCAGAACGTCCGGTATGTGGACCTCGGTTTTCGAGTTGTGCTCCCCTAGCTGTTGGGCCGCTGGCCGCTGGCGCCTCTGGTCTCTGGAAAGCGCTGGGTCTCTGGCGCGCTGGCTTGGCCCCGAGAGACGCCCCCGAACCAGGCATGCCCCTGGCGAAGCGTCTGCTGGCGCCAGGCCGCCGCAGGCGGCCAAATTTTTTCGTAAAAACCTTATCTGCTTTTACGCAGACGCATCCGACCCAAAAAGGAGAGAAGCCGATTATGAGTGGGGTTCATGCCGATATTGAGAAGATGGAGAGTTTCCTCGATCACCTGCGCCGCTTCGACCAACTGCTGGACGACGAGTTTCGCAGCATGATCGGTCATTGGCGCGACCTGGGCAGCGTGTGGACCGACAATAAATACCACGAGTTCGGTCGCGACCTGGAAGAAGTGGCCCGCGGCGTCGAGCATTACCTGGCCGCCACGGACGACCATGAGAATCACCTGGCGCGCCTGATCGAAAGGCTGAAAATCTTCCTCGACACCTAAACCGGGAAACGCTGAAGGCTGATGACCCAAATCCACGCCGATCTTGAGGCGCTGCAAAACCTGCGCGCCGCGCTCCTGGCTTTCGCCGGCCGCGCCACAGACGCCTGGCCGTCCGCACAGATGGCTGTTTTCCGCGCGACCCGAACCTTCGACCGCCTGGAAGAGGCTGCCCGCGACCGGGTCTACGAACTCACCAATCGCCTCTATGACTGTTATGGCGCCGCGGCCCAGGGACTGCCTGCGGATTGTGGTCAGATTCAGCAGGCGCTGCAGCGCGCCGAGCAGCGCGTGGCGTACATCCTGACCATGCGCCGCCGTTTCGATGACGCCGTCAGCGCGTGGGAGAGCCGGCGTTACGATCTCGAGCACGCGCTCGATGCCGACCTGTCTGGCGCTGTCACCTACCTGGATCGTCGCATCGCAGCCCTGGAAGCCTATCAGGCCACCCAATTGATTGGCGCGGCGTTGAGCCTGGGCGCGGCGGGCATACCCGATCTGATGGGCGCGGCCATCGGCGCCATGCGCCTGGCGCACGGACAGACGCGCCGTGTGCTTGGCCGCGCCGGCGAGGAAATTGCCTCGATTGTCCTCAGCCGGCGCTTTGGTCTGCAGGAAGTTGTCTTCACGCAGCCGGCGCACGGCTTTGATCGCGTCTTCAGCGCGCCAGGCCTGCCGCTGATCGTGGTGGAGTCCAAAATGAGCCAGGACGGCGCGCTGCGCCTGGGGCGGACGACCGCCGGCGAACAAGGCTCAGCCGCCTGGGTTGCTCAGACTGCAGCCAGGATGACCGACCCTGCGTCCGCGCAGTGGAGTCCAACCAATGCACGCCTGGGGCGCCTGGTGCAAGAGATGGGGCCGGCCAACGCGCCGGTGTTGGCCGTTGTCGCCGATCACACCCGCGCCACGGCCGCCGTCTACGGTCGCCAGCCAAGCGGCGAATGGACATTGATTGAAGCCGACATTGACCTCGACGCGCTCACTGCGGAGGATGTCGCTGGTCTGACGCCGGCGTCCGCTTCGCCCGCGTCGGTCGCGCCGCCGTCCGCCTGGTCGGAGCAGGGGGCCGCCCAAGCGGCCGAACGTCGCGAGGGCGCGCCGGGCGGCGCAGAACGGAGAGGGTGACGAACGATGGACGAACTGAGCGCGGCGATGCTGGACATCGCCAGGCAGATGGAGGCCGAGTGGCAAAAAGCCGCCGACAACTGGCATGACAGCACCGCCGATTATTTCGAGTACAACTACTGGCTGCCCCTGGCCGAGACCACCCTGGCCTATATCCACGCCCTGCGCGACCTGGAGCACGAGCTAACCGCCCTGCGCTGGCTAGCCGACTCCGGCTCTTGACTTTCATTTGCCAACCTGCAATCGGCCAGCTCGCGCTCCGAACCAGACACCATCCGCCTTCCACACACCCAATCTCTAATCTCCGATCTCCGATCTCCGATCTCTGGTCTCTGATCTCCGATCTCTAGCCTCCGATCTCCACACCCCGCTCTCCCCGAAAGTTTGCCAGCACGGTCATCTTGTGCTATAATGACCTTGTACTCGTCAGAGCATCGTTTGCAGAAAAAGTGGGCCAGTCCCACTTTTCTTTTTGGCGTAGAACGGGGCATCAAGGACAGGGCGCGGAGGAATCTCGAATCGGCATGCGGAATGAGTTGATTATTGCGATTAACCAGATCTGCTCAGAAAAGGCGCTGCAGCGCGAAGTCGTGGTTGAGGCTATCGAGCAGGCGCTGGTGTCAGCGTACAAGAAAAACTTCGGCGCAACGGGCAACATCATGGTGAAGATTGATCAAGACACGGGCCAGATTCGTGTCTTTTCAGCGCGCCAGGTGGTTGACAAGGTGACCGACAGCAAGAACGAAGTGCTGCTGGAGCAGGCCAAAGTCCTGGATAGGCAGGCTGAGTTGGGCGGCACGGTGTATGTGGAAACCACCCCAACCGATTTTGGCCGCATCGCAGCGCAAACGGCCAAGCAGGTGATCTTGCAGCGCATCCGTGAGGCAGAACGCGAGGCGACGTTCAAGGCCTTTGCTGACCGTGAAAATGAGATCATCAGCGGCACCATTCAACGCGTGGACTTTGCCACCGGCGATGTCACCGTGGGGTTGGATCGAGGCGAAGCCGTTTTGCCCAAGGCCGAGCAGATTCCCAACGAGCGTTATCGCGTCAACGGCCGCTTGCGCGCCTATTTGACCGAGGTGCAAAAAGGCACGCGCGGTCCGATGCTCAAGCTGTCACGCACGCACCGCAATATGCTGCGGCGCTTGCTCGAACTGGAAGTGCCCGAAATTGCCAACGGCGTCGTGGAGATCAAAAGCATCGCCCGCGAGCCGGGCCAGCGTTCCAAGGTGGCGGTCGCCGCCACTCAGTTTGGCGTAGACCCCGTCGGCTCCTGCGTGGGCATGCGCGGGGTGCGCATTCAGAATATCGTCACCGAGCTGAGCGGCGAGAAGATTGACGTCGTGGAGTGGAGCAGCGATCCGCGCACCTTCATCATCAGCGCGCTCAGCCCCGCCAAGGTGAATGAGGTCTATTTGGAAGACCGCGGCGGCGAGAATAAGACCGCCATTGTGGTCGTCCCTGATCGGCAACTGTCGCTGGCGATTGGCAAGGAAGGGCAGAATGCCCGCCTGGCCGCCAAGCTGACCGGTTGGCGCATTGACATCAAGAGCGAAACTGACGCCGCCAAGGAAAACCTGTCCCAGGTCTTGGTGTCGAAGGCGCGCCAGGCCGTGACGCCGGAGCGTGACCTGCTCGCCATCGCGGAGCAGATCTTGCGCGATCGCGCGGCCGCCCCGGGCGGCTTGCCCACGTTCGATACGCTGGCCGTGGAGAGCCGGCCATTCGAGCCGGCCTGGTCCGAGACGGCCGAGGCTGAGGCCCAACCCGAGGGCGTTGAGGCCAGCGAACCGGCGGCGACGACCGCCACGCCGGAGCCAGCCGAGGCGATTGTTGAGTCTGCGCCAGAAGCGGCGGTGGTCGAGGAAGCCGCGGTTGCGGCCGCGCCAGCGCAGCCAGCCGATGCTGAAGTACAGGCTGAGACAGAAGCAGAGGCCGCGCTGCAGCCTGGCCCGGCAGTTTGGGATGGAGCCACGGATAGCTTCCAGGTAGAGATTTCACCGGAAGATTACACGGAGTTCGTGGCGGCCGAAGGCGATGGCGAAGAGAGCCTGGAAGCGGAACGTGAGCGTAAGCGCAAGCGCAGCAAGAAACAGCACCTGGTGTTCGATGAGACGCGCGGCGCGGTGGTTTCTGTGCGCCGCCATAAGCGCGAACAGTCCGCCTGGGACCAATTCGACGAGGAATAGGACGCGTGAAGACCAAGCCGCGGCGCGTTCCGCAGCGTATGTGTGTGGTCTGTCGTGAGGTGCAAGGTAAACGCGCCCTCATTCGCATCGTGCGCACGCCGAATGAGGGCGTGCTGGTTGATCCGACCGGCAAGCGCGCTGGGCGCGGCGCGTATCTTTGTCACCGGGCAGCGTGCTGGGAAAAGGCGTTGAGCAGCCACGCCTTGTCACGTGCTTTGCACGTTACCTTGACCGCGGATGATCTGGCGGCATTGCGCGCCTTTGCCGCCAGTCAAGTGTCTTTCGATGAGACAGTCGAGTCTAAAGTGGTGTGATTTAACGTGCTGCGTTACATCAACAACAGGGGCGCAATCCATCGGCGGATGGTACGAGTTACGCAAAAGGATATGAGTCGGCAGAAGGATTTTCAGTCAGGTATGGGATACGTCGGGTGCGGCGGCGCGACCGGCTGGGGAATACAGGGGAGTGAGCGTATGTAATTCAACTGCGTTCAGTCCTCGCCTATCGGTTTGATCACTCTCCAGCCTCTTGCAGCTCATCCTCGTCTACTTCGACACCTGACAACTCAAAACAGGGTTAACGGTTAATTTCCGTAACACCATAAAATAGAAAAGCGTCCTGAACGCGCTGTGATATGCCGCCTGCCGATCAGGCTCTGGCTGCTCGCCTGGCCTTGATCGCCCCTCGATGGGTTGTCGTGGGCCAACGCGTGATTTTCAGGATCGTCGGGGAGATGTGGAATATGGCAACAGAAGTAAAATCAAAACCAATAGCACCCATTGCAACGCCAAGCGCCCCGCGGCCGGGTCAAGACAAGCCAAGCAACGGCCAAGACAAGGAAGAACGTCGGCCAGGGTCTCAGACGCCGGCCGCTCCGGTCAGCCCTGTCAAAGCGACCGCGGGCAATAGCGCGCCGACTGCGCGACCGGTGAACGCCGCCCCGCCCGCGCGGCCAACCTCGAATAATCGGCCGGCGCCGGCCGCGAACGGCTCACGTCCAACGCCCCCGGCGGCTGGCGCATCGTCAGGCTCATCTGCGCCGCGCCCCGCAGGCGGCAACAACCCGCCAGCTCGACCAACCAGCGGCAACAACTCACCGGCGCGACCGGCCGGCGGCAATCAACCGGCTCGATCGGCCGCGCCGGCTCAGCAGCCGGCGCGGCCAGACAACGGCAGACCGCAGGCTGCGGTTTCGCCCGCCCGCCCGCAAACGCCGAGCGGCGGCGCGCGGCCCGTTGGCGGCAATTCACGCCCGGCGTCGTCATTTGGCGGCGCGCCCCGCGTCAGCGGCGCGCCCAGCCGGGGCGGCCAGCGATCGTCCCAGGGTCAGAATAGACCGGGCGGGCGTCCTGGCAACGCCGGCGGTGGACGGCCTTCCCATGCTGGTCCACGGCCCGCAGCGCCGGTGGCTGTTCCTGCTGCCCCAACCAAGCCAACCAAGCCCACGTCGGTGGAGATTCCGCCGGCGATTACGGTGCGCGACCTGGCGCAGTTGATGCAGGAAAGCCCGATTGACCTGATCAAGGTGCTGATGAACTACGGCATCATGGCGCCCATCACGCAAACGATTGACTTCGACACCGCGGCCGTGATTGGCTCGGAGTTTGGCGTCGAGGTGAAGCCTGTGGTCACGGCCGTGGTTGAAGAACCAGGCCCGGCGAATGAGACCGACGGCGAGCCGAAGACGCTGCGGCAGCGGATCTTGGAATCACAGGATGATGAAAAGCTCATCGAACGACCACCCGTGGTGGCCGTGCTGGGGCATGTGGATCATGGTAAGACCACGCTCCTGGATGCGATTCGCAAGACCAACGTCGTGGAAGGCGAAGCCGGCGGCATCACCCAGCGCATTGGCGCGTACCAGATTGAGCTGAACGGTCGCCGAATCACCTTCCTGGACACGCCCGGCCACGAGGCATTTACCGCGATGCGCGCGCGCGGCGCGCAGGTGACGGACATCGTGGTCTTGGTCGTCGCGGCCGATGACGGCGTGATGCCCCAGACCAAGGAAGCGATCAGCCACGCCAAGGCGGCCAAGGTGCCGATCGTGGTCGCGATGAACAAGGTGGACAAGCCGAACGCCAACCCGGATCGCGTCAAACAGGAACTGGCTGACGCTGGCTTGCTCATCGAAGAATGGGGCGGCGATGTGATCTGTGTGCCGGTTTCGGCCAAGATGAAGCGCGGCATCAATGATCTGCTGGAGAACATCCTGTTGGTGGCCGACATCAACCCGCCCATGAGCACCCCCGACGGCCGCGCGATTGGGACCGTGATCGAGAGCGAAAACGATCCACGCCGCGGCCCGATCGCCACGCTGCTCGTGCAAACGGGCACGATGCACGTGGGCGACGCGATTGTCGCCGGCGGCGTCGCTGGCCGCGTACGCGCCATGTTCGACGATCGCGGCAATCCGGTGGACTCGGCGCCGCCCAGTATGCCGGCCCGCGTCATGGGCTTCAGCACGGCGCCTACGGCCGGCGACACCTTCAAGGTGATGGCAGACTACAATTCGGCGCGCGCCGATGTCGAAGCCTGGCAAACTGCGCACCGTGCGGCCGCGACGCCGACCAAGCTCGTCAGCCTTGAGGATGTCTTCTTGAAAATGCAGACGGGCCAGGTCAAGGAACTGAACTTGATCCTCAAGGCCGACTTCCAAGGGTCATTGGAGCCGATTGTCAATTCGTTGAATCGCCTGAGCAACGATGAAGTCAAGATCAAGATTCTGCACCAGGGCCTGGGCAAGATCACCGAGTCAGACATCAACCTGGCGGCTGCTTCCAGCGCCATCGTGATCGGATTCAATACCTCGCTCGACGGCGCCGCCCAGAATGTGGCCGAAACGCAGGGCGTTGATGTGCGCACGTATGACGTCATCTACAATCTTCTGGAGTCGGTGGAACTGGCGCTCAAGGGTATGTTGGAGCCGGTTTATCGTGAAGCCCACCAGGGCGAGGTTGAGGTGCGCCAGGTGTTCCATCTGAGTAAGAAGGGCACCGTGGCCGGCTGCATCGTACGCAGCGGCTTCGTGGCCCGCGGCTCGCTCATTCGCGTCAAGCGCGGCGACCAGGTGGTTGCCACCACGCGTATGCAGTCGCTCAAACGTTTCCAGGAAGATGTCAGTGATGTCAAGGCGGGTTTCGAGTGCGGCGTCACCCTGGAGAAATTCGACGCCTATGAGCCAGGCGATATCTTGGAAGCGTACAAGATGGAGCGTGTCCGCTAAAAAGGATCTGCACATGACGAATCATCGGCGTGCCCGCCTGAATGGGCTTCTACGCGAGGAACTCGTGTTGATTCTCAGCGGCGACCTCGGCGACCCCCGCCTGGCGCCCGTGATGATCAGCGATGTTGATATTTCGGCCGATTATCGGCAGCTGCGCGTCTATTTCTCGGTGTTGGACGATGATCCGCTCGTGGAACGTGACGCCATACGCGGGTTGGAACATGCCAACGGCTTTCTGCGCCGCCGCCTGGCCGAGCATGTCAACCTCCGTTACACCCCGGAACTCACGTTCAAACTCGATCGCACCGAGGCGCGCGCGGAACGCGTGGATCGCCTGCTGCAAGAGATCGCCAGTCAGACCCCAGCGCCGCCGGCGCTCGCAGAGAGTAACGACTAGCGGCCGCGTATGGCAGACATTCAGCAGCCGGTCACAACCCATGACTTTGACCCGACCGAGGTCGCGCTCGCGCAAGCGGCGCAGGCCATCGGTCGGGCCTCTTCGATCCTTGCCGTGTCTCATATCAGCCCAGACGGCGACGCCATCGGCTCCTTGCTTGCTTTTGGCGCCATTGCCAGCTACCTGGGCAAATCGTGCATCTTGGCCTGCGCAGATCCTGCGCCCGAAACGCTTCACTTCTTGCCAGGCATTCGCGCCATCGTGACCGCGGCCCCCGGCCCATTCGACCTGGTGGTGGGACTGGATGCCAGCGACCCCCGGCGGCTGGGTGATCCCTACCTGGGCGCGGCTGCGACGGGCATCCCTACGCTTGTCATTGACCACCATATCACAAATCTGCGCTTTGCCGCGGTCAATTGGATTGATCCGGCCGCCGCGGCGACGGCTGAAATGGTGTTCCTGCTGGCCGACTACCTCCACGTGCCGCTGACGCCTGCGCTTGCCACCAGCCTGTTGACCGGCCTTGTTACCGATACGCGCGGCTTCCGCACCAGCAACACCTCCCCGCGTGCCCTGCAGATTTCTGCGCGCCTGCTGGAGGCTGGCGCGCCGCTCTTCCAGATTATGGAGATGACCCTCGAACGCCGCTCCCTCGCCCAAATCCACCTGTGGGGCCGTGTGTTGAGCCGCGCGCGCCAGCACGGCCGCATCGTGTGGAGCGAGGTGACAGAGGGGGACCGCCGCGCGGCGGGCATCAAGGAAGAGGGCGCGGATGCGGGACTTTCGAGTTTCCTCGGCAGCGCCGTGGAGGCCGATGTGGCGGCGGTCTTGGTGGAGCGCAATGGCAAGGTTGAAGTCAGCCTGCGTGCCGTCCCTGGCTTTTCGGTCGCGGAAGCGGCGCTGGCGTTGGGCGGGGGCGGGCATTCGCTGGCGGCTGGCTGCACGCTGGAAGGCAGCCTGGCTGAGGTGCGACGCCTGGTCATGGCCGCGTTGGACAAGAGCCTGACCAGCCAGGGCTTTCCGCAGCCCCGCTTCGACGAGCCGACATGAGGGAGGAAGGATACGCCAGGGCGATGGTTTTCGGTCTGCTGAACATCAACAAGCCGGCAGGACGCTCCTCGCGCTGGGTGGTCAATGCCGTCAGCCGCATCACCGGCGTAGACAAAATCGGCCATGCCGGCACCCTGGATCCGCTGGCAACCGGCGTCTTGCTGATGGCCCTGGGGCCGGCCACGCGACTCGTGGAGTATCTACAGGCGGGGACCAAACTTTACCAGGCGTCCATTCACCTCGGCGTCAACACCAGCACCTATGATGCGGAAGGGGACGTGCTGGCAACCGCACCCGTGCCGGATCTGGCGCTCGGCGATCTCCAGCACGCGTTGGCGCGTTTCGTAGGCGAGATCGAACAGCAGCCGCCTGCCTTTTCGGCCCTGAAGATTGCCGGTGTGGCCGCGTATCGCAAGGCGCGGCGCGGGCAGACCGTTGAATTACCCATGCGCCGGGTGCATATCGAGCAGATCGAACTGCTGAGCTGGCAATCGCCCGTGCTGACGATCCGCGTCGCCTGTTCGCCCGGCACGTATATCCGCTCGCTGGCGTTCGATTTGGGTCAGGCCTTGGGCTGCGGCGCCCATCTCGCCAGCCTGGTGCGCCAGGCCAGCGGGCATTTCCGCCTGGAAGACAGCGTGGATTTGGAAACCCTGGCCGCGGCCGCCCAGGTCGGCGATTGGCAGCGCTACCTGCTGCCGCCCGATCAGGCTGTGCTTGAGCTGACGCCGGTCTATCTCGATGCGGGCCGCACGCAGGTCTTGTTGCATGGCAACCCGGTCACCGCGCCGGCACGACCGGCCACGTCCGCTGGCCGTGCGTATGACCCCGACGGCCGTCTGATTGCGCTAGTCACCTACGATGCCGCCCAAGAGGTGTGGCAGCCTGACAAGGTATTTGTGGCTGACTAGATCCGAGAACACTGGCTGCCCAGACATGACAGGCTCACACAAAGACACCAAGGCACGAAGAAGCGCCTGGTGGCTTTGTGTGAGAACTGACCTGAACATAAAGCCGCTGGTGAACACCGATCGCCGCGGATTGCCTATTTTCGTTCATGGTTGCGGGCCGGGCGCGCTGGCGCTTTGTGCGGGAGGACGTTCGTGTCTGTTTGTCGCCGTCTCTTGGTTGGTAAACTGCTTCTCACGTTGGCGCTGACTGCGGCGCTGGCCCATGCAGCGTTGGCAGCCCCGCCGACGCCGGCGCTGGCCGGGCAGCTCACCTGGAACGATCGCACTCGCCCGTACGACTTTGTCATTACGGTGACGCCGGCGCAGGTTGACATCTGCGCCGGCAGCGACGCCTTCTTTACCGTGGATGTGGGGCAGGTGGGCAACTCGACCGACCCGGTCACGCTCAGCGCGAGCGGCCAGCCGGCGGGCGCCAGTGCAAGCTTCGTCCCCAATCCTGTCACCCCGCCCGGCAGCAGCAGCTTGGCTATTGGCGGCACGGCCGCGGCGCTCCCCGGCAGTTACACTGTCACGGTGGTCGGCGCCGCGGGCGCGCTGGTGCATGATGATGCTGTGATCTTGAATGTGTCGAACGCACAACCGGCGCTGCCGACTCTGCTGGCGCCCGCCAATGGCGCGCTGAATGTGGTGGTGCGACCGACCTTCACCTGGAACCAGGCGGCCCACGCAACCGCTTATGACATCGAAGTGGGGACCGACCCCGACTTCAGCTATGTCGCGGCCGCTGCCGGCGGTGTGGTTGGCGTCTCGTGGACGCCGGACAGCGACTTGGACCTGGGGACTGTCTACTACTGGCGTGTACGCGCCGTCAACGGCTGTGGGATCACGCCGTACTCAAGCGCGTTCACCTTTACCACCGCGCCAGCCCCCACGCCCACAGAGCCGCCGACGGGCGTGCAGTTGAGTCGCCTGGAGTCTGACCGCCGCCCCCAGGCCGCGCGTGGATGGCTTCCGGCTGTCCTGCTGTTGACCGCAGCGGCCGCGGCCGTGTATCAGCGCCGCAGCCACACCTGGCCGCGCTGAGGCGTGTTTCAATGGCGCTTCCGTTTTGGGGTTTATCCTTCGATTTCGGCGATTAGTTCGGCCGGCGATCGGTTCAAGTACATCACACTCATCAGGCCAGGGAAGTATTTGTCCATCATGAGAACATTGGTAAAGACCAGATTGCGGAACTGGGCCTCGGTCAGATGCTCTGTGTTGGCGGTGACGTCAATACTCGACTTGTAACGCACTTCGCCATCGTTGAAATCCAACTCGAAATTGCCGATGACCATGCCGTAATTGGCCCGCGTGAGGAATTCGGCCATGGCGGGCAGCTTGTCCGGCGGCGTAAAACTCTCGAGCACGGAGTAGAAGATAAACTGACGATGGGTGTCATTTTCACGCGCCTGCGCCACGCAGCGCCACGAGCCGTTCTTGCCCTGGTGGCGCATGGAGAGGATCGGCTTGGACTCATGGCGTGTATACGTCCAGTTGATGCTGTCGAAAAAGGCAATGGCCCGTTCCAGAATTGAAACCTGGCCGTCCAGGGATGGACTCATCATGGTACGTCCTCCATCGTGTTGGTGTCCATTGTGATATTGGCTGTGGTACGCAGTTTCGCTCATGGTTGTCCTTAGGCCGTGATTCAGCGTGGTCTCCTGTCCCCTGTCGAGACGAACCTGGTCAGGAGACCACGCACACACATCGAGTGATCGCGCCGCGCGGTCGAGCGAGCGTCACGAGGTTGGAGCGTCGCCAGCTCTGCTCAGTTGGTGCAGACCGTGCCCCAGGCGTTCGCCACCATCGTCACATCGTTCGTGGTAATCGCCGGATCGCTGAAGTCCAGGTTGCGCCGTGCGTTGTAGAGCGTGTCGCCGGGCTGTGTATTCCAGATTTCGGCCACCAACTGCACGTCACGAATGTCGGTCGTGCGATTGTAGTCAATGTCGGTGGGGCAGCGCACCGCGTTGACGGCGTTGAGCGCATCAATGCGTCCCCAACCGTAGACGTTGTTCGGGGTTGGCCGGCTGTCTAGCGGGTCCGGGTAAGGCGTCAGCACCCCACAGGTGGTGTTGTCAACCCGCGTCGCCGTCTCGCGAATGTACTGCGACGTTTCTAGGATGTGCCCGCGCAGCGCAGGATTGGCCTGCCACATGAGCGCTACCAGGCCCACGACGTGCGGCCCCGCCATGCTGGTGCCGCTGGCCGAGGTGTACGCCGTGTCGCTGCTGTTGGTCGCCGAGCGAATGCTCGTGCCCGGCGCGGAGACGTCCGGGCCGAACAGATTGGTGTAATCGCGCAGTCCGCGGCTGCTGGAGCCGGCAATGACGCCGGTCGCGTCATTGAAGTTGCCCACGGACAGGGACTCCGGGTAGACGGCTGGTGGGTCGTTGATGCTGCCGCAGCCCTGGCCGCCGTCGTTGCCCGCGGAGGCCACGAACATGACGCCCGCGGCGTTGAGCGCCTGGATCGAAGGCTGAATCTGCATCCAGGTGGTCGTGTCGCAGCCCTCGGACGCCGGGCAGCCCCAGGAGTTGTTGACCACGTCTGGCTGCATAGCCGCATCGCCGCCTGGCGCGAGGAAGAAATCGTTACATTCGACATAGCGGCTGATGGTGCCAACGCCGGCGTTCATGTTGCGGCACGCAATCCACTTGGCGCCAGGGGCGACGCCGATTTGGTCGCGCGTGGCCGGTGCGCTGTGATCGTCGCCAGCCACCGTACCGATGGTGTGCGTGCCGTGGAAGGTGTCATCGCACGGCGCGGCCACATTCAAGCCGCAGCTGTTGGCGCCGCCGTCATGAATGGCGTCATGCCAACTGTAGGTGTGGTCGGCCGTTACGCCGTTCCAGCCGCGATACTGCGGCTTGAGCGCCTCATGCGTCCAGCGCACGCCCGTGTCGCCGCCGGCGACCACAATGCCGGTGCCGTCAATGCCCAAGGCCCACACCTGCGGCGCGCGGATATAATTGACGCCGCTAGAGATAACCTCTGGCGCGTCGGCCGGCTGCGTCGCCTGTTCGATCGGATCAACCCCAAAGGGCGCGTCGAGCGCCAGCCAGCGCACATCGTCACGCGCCGCCAGCTCGTTGACCATGACCTGATCGGCCGCGGGCAGGTAGATCATGTTGACGCTGAGGAAGGCCTGGAAGGGGATGCCGCGGCGGGTCAGCTCTGCGCGCAGCGCGCCCTGGCTGCGCTCGGCAAAGTCCTTGAGCTGCGCGTAGACAAACGCGCCTTTGTCTTCTTTGCGCACCAGGGTGGCCGCGCGGCTCAGGTCGGCCTGGCCCACGAGGAAGATGAGCGCCGGCGCCTGACCTGCGTCGGCCAGGCGGCTGGCCAGGCCAGCATCAATTTTGGCGACCGGCGAGCCGGGCGCGGCGCCGGCGGGCAGCGCGGCGGCCAGGAGCAGGATGAGCAAACCGACCGCCAGCCAGCGCTGGCGCAAAGGATGGAACAACCTCGGATGCACAGACATGGAACCTCCATTGGTAGCGCGGGGGTGACGAGAGGTGATTGCAGGTTGACAAGGGATGACGCAAATCACCCGGCCGGACAATGCGCCTAAGTATACGCAGGGATGGCCGCGCGTCAAACGGCGTCGAGCGCGCCTATCGGAGAGCGAAGGCGCAGCATCATGGCGGGTTTGAGGGTTGTCGCCAAGTTGCTCAAAGGAGGCTTGATCTTTCTCTCGCTGTGGTGTAAAATCGCGTCAGGCATGTTTGTGGATGAGGTTGACGTTTGCGCTGACCAGCGCCCAAAAGGCAAAAGAGCAGGAAGGTCATATGACGAAGTACAGCAAGCTGCTCGCCAAAGTGCTGAGCGGGCAAGCGGACTCCAACATTGACTTCGATGACCTCCGTCGTCTGCTCGAGCATCTCGGGTTTTTCGAGCGGGTGCGGGGCAGCCATCACATCTTCGTAAGGTCTGGAATTCACGATATGATCAACCTGCAGCGCGAGGGCCGGATGGCGAAGCCGTATCAAGTCCGGCAGGTCAGGGCAGTCATCACCACGTACGGTTTGACGGTGGACGAGGGCGACTAATGCACAAGGTGGGCGACTAATGCACAAGTATGAAATCATCATCTACTGGAGCAACGACGACCAGGCCTTCCTTGCCGAAGTTCCCGAACTGCCGGGCTGTATGGCGCACGGCAGAACTCCGGACGACGCTTTGTCCAACTGCAAGGATGCCATGGATCTCTGGCTAGACACCGCCAGGGAGTTCGGCCGGGCTATTCCTGAGCCTAAGGGCAGACGGCTGCAGTACGCCTGAGTAGACCAGGCCCCTCACGGCGGCCATGGCCTGAATGGCCCCCACGCTTCGGCTTCCGGTCACCGCACCTGGCCAATTGCGATTGACTCCCCTCCCAGGGGGGTACAGTGTGCCCAAAGTGAAGCGTTGCGGCTTGTGATGCGATTGGCTCGTATCCCCGCCATAGCCGCGAGCGATCTCTGCCGATGTGACAGGTACGCCTAACCTCGGGTTGCAGCGGGGGTGCATCGGGGGATCGCCACAACCCTGTCGCTGAACCCGACCGTTGGGCGTTTGGCAATTGTAATCAAAGTTGTTGGAATTTTGGAACATGTGTGCTATCATTCCTACTCAGGCGCCTTACGGCGCACGAATTCGAACCACTGGAAGGAAATTCTCATGAACGAAGGTAAGGGCGCAACCAAGCAGGCCAGGCCGAAATCTGCCGAGGGCGCAACGGCGAGCGAGGGATTCACGGCCGAGGAACGCGCCGCGATGAAAGCGCGCGCCAAAGAGCTCAAGGCAGAAGCGCGCGCGAATCAGGACAAGGCGGCCGGGGAAAGCGACGTGCTTGCGGCAATTGCCGCGATGCTGGAACCGGATCGCACCATGGCCCAGCGCCTCCATGCGCTCATCAAAGCCAGCGCGCCAAACCTCTGGCCGAAAACCTGGTATGGGATGCCCGCGTATGCCAGGGACGGCAAGGTCGTTTGCTTCTTCCAAAGCGCGCAGAAGTTCAATGCAAGGTACGCGACCTTAGGCTTCAATGACGCAGCGAACCTCGACGAAGGCGCCATGTGGCCAACCTCTTACGCGCTAAAGGAGTTGACCGCCGCCGAAGAGGAGAAAATCAGTGCGCTCGTGAAGAAAGCAGTGAGCTGAGGACTGACTCGCCGCTCGCCTGGCCCTGGGCCGCATCGCCGGCCAGGACGCGGCCTTCATATGTGACGAAAATGCACATCGTCATGCGCCGAACGAAAAACGGCGCAAAAACAGACCCCAAGCTTGAGTTTGAATGCGATCACAAAAGGAGACGAACATGACGAAGCAAGAACGTGCTGAGATGTACCGAAGCTTTCTAGCCTCGGAGGGGTATACCCCCAAGATTGACAATGATGGAGACGTTGCGTTCAAGTTCGAGGGTGGTAACTACTACATCCTCGTTGACGACAAAGATGAAGCATTCTTCCGCCTGGCCTATCCGGGATTCTGGGAGATCGAGAGTGAGGAGGAGCGCGCGAAAGTGATCGAAGCGGCGCTCCATGCGACTGCGCAGACGAAAGTCACCAAGGTGTTTCCGGTTCGGGATAACACGTGGGCCACGATCGAGATGTTCTGCTCGCCCCCGGAGGTGTTCCAGGCTGTGTTTCATCGCTGTCTGACCGCCCTGCGGGCTGGGGTGGTGAGCTTCCAAGAGAAGATGCGTGAGTAGCGGCTAAGATTCAGTGGGGTCAGGCAAATAGTGCGGCCAGTTTTCTTCTATCTGGCGGCATGACCCGCATCACGTTGAAATGCAGTCGGCGACGCTAATCGGCGTCGTATTGCTGCCTGGTTGTTTGGCGGCCTTTGTCGCCAGGCTATGGGCCGGGTGCCCAACATGTGCCGGTAAAACGCCGCCGACGCGCTGTCCGCGCCGCTGCACCTCACGCGGCGCCGATAGCCCGCAAACGCGCCAAATTAGCGGGAAAAACACTGCGCAGCATTCGAGCAATGCGGCAAGGAGCCGTCAATGCCGGAATCTCAACTTGAGATAATCTGGACAGACTACATGCGCTATCGGGCAAGGTTGCGTGGGTTTAACCTTGCCAAGATCGAGCCTATTGTGAGATATTCAAGCGAGCGATATCTAGATACTGAGACCGGGCGTTTGGTCGTGATCGGGCGTATTGATGATTTACTGGTGATGCTCCCGTGTGAGACTGAACAGGGAACAATCACACCAGTAACTATTCATGCTACAACACGTCAGCAAATCAGTTTTCGGCTTAAGACGGGGAGATTTACCAATGAGCGAGACGCGGATGATGTATTTTGAAGAAGATGATGTTTTACACTTGGCTATTTCGGATGAACCAGAGGCGGGGAGCGTCGAACTAGGTCCCAACATCACCGTTGAATTGAACGATAAAGGGGAGATGATTGGTATTGAGATTCTGGAGGCCAGTCATTTTATCCGAGATTCGATTATGGAGTCAGTGCAGGCAAGAGTGTTACGTATGCCTGAACTTCAGCCTGCTTGATGATTACCAGCGAGGTATCCATGCAAATCAAGTTTGTCAGCGTGATGGTGGAAGACCAGGAGAGCGCTCTGCACTTCTACACCACCATCCTCGGCTTCGAGAAGATGGCGGACATACCGATGGGCCAATATCGCTGGCTCACGGTGTCCTCGCCCGATGGCATCGCCGGCGTTGAGCTCGTGTTAGAACCAATGGCTTTTCCGCCGGCTCGCGCCTACCAGCAGGCTCTGTTCGAGGCGGGAATCCCGGCCGCGGCCTTCATCACGAAAGATATCGCCGCCGAGGTCCAGCGCCTCAAGGCCCACGGGGTCAAATTCCGCGGCGAGCCTGCGAACATGGGACTCATCACAGCCGTCGTCTTCGAGGACACCTGTGGAAATCTCATCAATCTTGTTCAACCGGCGGCCTGACCCTTTCATAGATTCGACTCGGTTGCAGGAGAATTCTCGGCGTCCTCAGCCGGACGAGATGTGCGCGATTTTCGCCTGCCTTGGTTTGGAGGGTGATGTCTGGGACGCAAGATCGGATAGCTTTGGTTAGCCTCGTGCTCTAATGAACTGCATTACCATTTGAAGCCCGCCTGGATGGAAGAGTCGGGATTTGTCCGAGAAATGGCCTAGCACGGGTCGCAGCCGACGCGCTTTCGTGCATCGTGTTCAGCGCTGGCGAGTTGCCAACGAACAAACACAAACTCGTCGTCGCATGGGTTGAGATTCATCGAGAAGATCTCCTTGCAGATTGGGAGCTCGCGAAAAACGGCAAGAAACCATTTCCAATCAGAGGACTTGACCAATGAGAATTGCGGAAGTTCATCCACAACCTGACTGGGTGCTATGCATTGTTGCGGACGACGGACGGATAGGCCATTTCGACGTCAGCCCTTATCTAAAGTATGAGGCATTCGAAGAGTTGGTGAGCTACAGCGAATTCATGAAGGTTGCGAACGGCAGATACTTTGTCGAGTGGGATTGCGGAGCTGACTTGTCGGCAGACACCATCGAGGCAAAATGGCAGGTTGTCAACGAAGTATCAGCACGTGTAACTGCTTAAGGCAAGACACCTCAGCGGCAGCGGCCCGGCTGACTCATTGTGCCAATGAAGCCTGAGTCACTTCAACGGCTGAAATTAGCGCGCCATATCAGCTCGATGTCTTGATCCGCATCAGGTGGACGATCAATCGGCGGCGCTAACCGGCGTCGTGCTCTTGCTGGCCCGTTTGGCGGCCTCTGCCGCCAGGCTGTGGGCCAGGGCGTCCAGCATGCGCTGGTGAAATGCGCCGCCGGCGCGCTGCCCGCGCGGCCGCATGCGGCGCTGCAGCCACCCGCCAACGAAGACCAGGTGCAAGGGGTAGGCCAGCGGAAAGAGCGGTGAACTGACCAGACGCGGAAAGCGATTGCCCAGCAGGCCGTAACGGTCGGGCAGCAGCAGACGGCGCAGCGCGCCCAGCCGTTCCGCTGGCGTTTGCGCCCAGCGCAGATTGTCCGCCAGACGCCGGGGCGCTGGATTGCTCAACGAGACGTCGGCCAGGCTGATCTGCTGCAGCCAGGCGCGCAGACCAGGCTGTAGGCGTGCGCCCAGGGCGACCGTCAGGCCGCGGAGCCGGGCGTCAGGAAACACAGATTCCACCAACATCAGCGCTGGCAGGAGCAGCCGCGGCTCCAAACGCGCCCCGCCAAGGATGTTTTCAGCCGATGGGCTTTCTCCACTCACGTTCAGCGCGGCAAACCACGCCGCCGGCGCGCCGCAGGCCGCGCCGATGAGAGCCACTTCCTCTCGGCTCAGTTGCTTCCACACGCGCTGTAGATCGGTCACTTGCAGCAGCCGCGCCTTGCGCTCCCACACGTCTTGCGACGCATGGGCCGCCAGGTGCAAGAAGAACAGCCACGACGGCAGCATACGCACCGGAACCGAACCCATCGCGCCAGGCGCGCCGTGTTTCCACGCCAGCGCGGTCAAGTCCAGGCGCAGGCCGAGGAAGTCTTCGGCCAGGGCCAGGTGCACTTCGACCCGCCGCGGGTTGTCAGGGTCGCCGGCGCTGAAGGAGGAAATCCGCGTATTGTCTGGCTTGATGAAATTCAAATGCTTCCAGGTCGTACGCGGCTCTTCGATGTAGCCCTGGCGCTGCATGACCAACCGCAGGGTGCGCACCTGGCCCGGCGGTGCGAGCAGGTCGAGATCGGCCAGCGGCCTGAGCTGCGGCTGTGGATAGCCGCGCGGCTCAAGCAGCAGATGGGCGCCCTTGAGGGGAATCAACTCGATTCCGGCCGATGCACTGCCGCGCAGGATGGCGACTAGTTCGGTCGCCAGCCGATCGTTGCGTCGCTCATTGGCGCTGGCTTCAGCCGCCAGCCAGCGCATGACATAATCGGGCGCGGCGATCTCCTGCCCATGCTCCGCCAGCAGAAGATGCACGCCGTGTCTGACCGCTTCTTGTAGAATGACGGTCCAGTCCGCCAGGGTGAACGGCCGATCTGCGCTGGCCGCGGCCATGGGCGGGGCTGGCCAGGATGGCGGGCAGGGCGCGGCGCGCAGCCAATGCGTCAACAGGCCGACGGCCGCGGCGCGAGAGACGACGGCCTGGTTCATTCGTACTTCAACGCCTTCAGCGGATCAAGGGTGGCGGCGCGCAAGGCGGGGAAAACGCCTGAGAGCAGGCCAACGAGCGTGGCAAAGAGGACGGCAAAGGGAATGAGCCAGACGGGAGTGTAGACGATACTGCTGCTGGCGCCTGGGCCGCCAAAGATGGGATTCCCCTGCTGGCCAAAGACCGACTGTGCAATCAGGTTGATGACCCCGCTGACCGCCCATCCCAGCCCCGTGCCCACCACGCCGCCGAGAAAGCCAATCGCGGCCGCTTCGCCCAGGAAAATGCTCATCACATCGCGGTTGCGCGCGCCAATGGCTTTCATGAGACCGATTTCACGCGTGCGCTCGTAGATCGCCATGCTCAGGGTGTTGGCGATGCCAAACGCGGCCACGAGCAGAGCGATGGCGCCGATGCCGCCTAGAATGGCTTGCAGCACGATGAAGAAAGAATTGATGCTGTTGACGGCGTCTTGCGCGGAATAGGCGTTGAAGCCCATTTGGCGGATTTCTTTTTGCACATCCGCGACATCGCGTGAACTGGCTACTTTGACAACCGCCTGCTGATAGCCTTCACGGTTGCGATCAATGCGGCGGCCAGAGAACCATTGATTCAGTTCCTCGATGTCCTTGAGCGGCGCATACAGGTTGTAGTCAGTCTCGCCAAGCGCTGCCAGGACGCCAGTGACCTGAACGCGCAGGTTGCGCGTGGCCATCTTGCCCTCGTTGTCATAGCGAATGGCGCGCAGCGTCAGGCTGGCGTCCTGTAAGTCAACCGTCTGCTGACCGCCCGGGCCGCCTGGTCCGCCGAAGGGACTCACGCCGCCCTTTTGATTGGCCTGGCGCGGGTCGTAGAGTGTGCTGCCGATCTGCGCGCCCACCACCACCTGACCGGTGCCAATCCGGCTTTCCCCGGAGGCCAGCTTGTAGCCAAACAGCTTCCAGGCTTCCGGGTCAACGCCCATGATCCCAGCGCCCCCAACCAGACGGTTGTAGCGCAGCTCGGTCTGGCCTTGGATGAATTCCTGCGGGGTGACGGCCACCACGTGCGGCAGGGCGCGCAGCTTCTCCAGGACTTTGAGTGTCAGACCCTGCGGCTCGTTGCGGCCAGCGCCGGAGACTCCGGGCACGGCCCCGTCCTTACTTACAGCGGACTCCATCATTACTGGCTGCTGCCCCACGACGTTGATAATCGTCAGGTCTGAGATGCCGCCGATCCCCTCGGTGGCGCTGCGCTGCAAACCCGCGCCCAAACTGATCAGCACGAGCACGGCTGCCGTACCGATCACGACGCCGATGGCGGTCAAGATGACGCGGATGCGCATCCGATTGAGGTTTGCGAGAATGGTGCGAAAAAGATCAAGAAATGACATAGACTCGACCTGTGTTAGCCGCTGCCGAGACCGAACAAGCCCAGGAAGAGACGCTGCCAGAAAGGGCGTTGTTCACGCGCTGGAGGCGGTTCAGCGCCGCCGTTATCACCGTTGCCGCCGGGGCTGCCGTCGCCGCCTGGTTCGCCCATGTTAAGCACGCTGATGGGCAGCGTGGCCGTATAGAACTGGTTTTGATTGAAGTCATCAATGTATTTGATGATGACGGGAATGTCATACTCGCCGCCTTGCGCGGCGGTGGCCTGGGCGTCGAGCGTGCCGGACTGACCGGAGTCCAGGGAGCCGATGTAGGCCGATGCATTCTGGTATTCCAAGCTATCCACGGGACCAAGCTCCACGGTCGTGATGCTGACCGAGTTACGACCCTGGTTGATGATCTCGATCGGCAGGTCAATCGGCATGTTGGGCATCGGTTGCCCCACGGGCCGATAGAAGCTGACGCGCAGTTGGGGCGCCACGCTGACGAGCAAGGTGATCTGCTCTGTGCGCTCCAGCGGTTTGTCTGCTGGCCCGTCGTACGAGAATTCAATCGGCACGACGTAGGTGCCGGCCGCGGCCAAACCGCTGACAATAAACTGCATCTCGACGGTCGCCAATTCGTTGACGGCGAGCACCGGCACCACGCGCACGTTTCCGGTGCCGAGCGGCGCAAAAACCGTGACTGCAGACGTGCCGCCGGTGGAGGCCGTGCCAAAGGTGATGTTCAGGCGTCGGGCGTCGCTGGTGCCCACGTTGCGGATGTTGAGGCGCAGAGTCAGCGGCTGGCCGGGGCTGGGGCGCAGCGGGTCACTCACGTAATTCTCGATGATGGGCAGCGCCTGCGGCGTGGACGGCTTGCCCGCGCTGACGCCGCCGAGGGTCACGGCAATCACCTGCTGCGAGCTAAACTTCTCATCGCCCCAGTTGATGAAGTCAAGGTTCAATTGCAGCGTGTGCAGCCCGCTCGTCGTATCAGTGTCTGCCACCAGGCGCAGCGACACGGGTCGCGTCTTGTTGACGCCAATGTCGCCTACGCTGACGACGTTGCTGCCGACGGTGGGCGCGAAGTTCTTGTTCTCGCTGCTGACCGTCACCAGCGTGCGCCGCGCCGCGCCTGTGCCGGTGTTGCGCACCTCGAAGGTCAACGTAAACGGCTCGCCGGCCGTGATGGTTTCAGGATCGGTCGCGACCTGGTCAATCACCAACTGCGGAATGCCTGGTTTTGGCTGCGTCGTCGGCGTCGGCGTGGGCGGCGCCGCGGCTACGTTGATCCCAACGGTCTCGTTGGAGGTGTAGGAAATGCCAGCGTCGTCCTGGTAGCTAATGCTAATGGCCACCGGGTAAGCGCCGCCTTTGAGATCAGAATTGCCGCGCAGATCTTGCCACACCCAACCGTGCTCATCCACGGCCAGCCCGCTGAGCGTTTTGACGCTCGATGATCCCTGGGGCGCAAAGTTCTCACTGGCGATGGAAATGATGATGTTGGATGCGCTGGCTGATCCGACGTTGTGCAGTTCTAGCACCAGCCGGAAGGTCTGGTTTGCCTGTACGACGTCTGGTTCGGTGTGAAAGCTGCGGATGAACATCAACGGCCGCACATTGGATGGCGGCGGTGTGCTGGTTTGCGCG
>NZ_UETR01000028.1:0-39295 GCF_900491745.1 Candidatus Amarolinea aalborgensis
AACTTACCGACCCGACGCGCCTCAGGGATGGAGCCGGTGGCGACCAAATCCTGGTAAGATACGACTTCGGCGCGGATGAAGCCTTTGGCCAGGTCGGAATGGATCACGCCCGCGGCCTCAACCGCCGGCGCGCCGCGCCTGACGGTCCAGGCGCGCACCTCATCCTCGCCCACGGTGAAAAAGGACTGCACGCCGAGCAGATCATAGCTGGCGCGGATCACGCGGTCCAAGCCTGGCTCGCTCAGCCCAAATTCCTCCAGGAAAACGGCTGCATCCGCTACATCCATCTGGGCCAACTCCATCTCCAATTTACCGCGCAGCTGCAGCAAAACGGCCCTGCTCAGATGAGCGGCGAGCTGCTGCTCTGCTTCTGCGTCATTAGCGTCATCGTTGACATTGAGCACGACCACCATCGGCTTCAGGCTGAGCAGGCCGTAACTACGCAGCAGCCGTTCTTCATCAGCCGTTAAGTCAATGCCGCGCAGAGGTTTTTGATCCTCCAGGTGCGCATACAGCCGCTCCATGAGCGGAAGCTCCATCGGCTGTTCGCTCCGGGTGCGCTCTTTGCGCAGGCGCTCCAGGCGTTTCTCGATCACCGCCATGTCCGACAAAATCAGCTCGGTCTCCATCGCCTCGTAGTCGCGCCGCGGGTTGACCGTGCCATTCGGGTGCGGCACCGACAGATTGGTGAACGCTCGTACGACATGCAGCAAGGCGTCATTGCCGCTGAGCTCATTGAGCAAGCGGCCGCTCAATGCGCTGCCCTTATTGCTGCCGCCCTCGATCCCAGCCAAGTCTTTGAACTGCACCTGGGCATAAACGGTTTTGCGCGGCTTATACATGGCGCTCAGCGTATCGACGCGCGCGTCAGGGACACTGACAGCCCCCATGTTGACGTTGAACGTGCCGGCGTGATAGGTGCCTGTTTCGGCCTGTCCACGCGTCAAGGCGTTGAAAATGGTTGTCTTGCCACTGCTTGGTAACCCAATAATGCCGATATTCATCGTGTAAGCGTCTCGTCGTGATTTTTATGTCTTAGGGCAGCGGGTGCGTACTGCGCCTCTTTCCTTGACCGGAAGGGACCTGGCTTTTCCCGCTTGCCGCCTGTGTGTGCGATTTCGCACGTAGTGTAACTGAGTTTAACACAACTTGCACATTCGCCCAAAGACTCAACCCAAGTGCAGGGGCTTTGACAGGCTTCCCGATACCAGTATACTTGGGCCTGTGTAGCGCCCGCCAACCGGCAGACGCTGCCTAGACACGCACCTCCGGGAGAATACCATTTGACCCTGGCGATTGAAATACACAATCTGAGTAAACGCTATCCAGAGACCAACCGCATGTGGCGCTGGCTGCGCCAGCGTTCCACTGTAATGCCGGAAGCCGTCAGTCACATCAACCTGGATGTCCAGGAAGGCGAGTTGTTTGGCCTGCTTGGCCCCAATGGCGCCGGCAAGACCACCCTGGTCAAGCTGCTTTGCACGCTCATTTTGCCCACGAGCGGCAGCGCCCGCGTGGGCGGCTTTGACCTGGCGCAGTCTGATCGTGTGCGCGATCAGGTGGGCATGTCCACTGGCGATGAGCGCAGTTTTTACTGGCGCCTCAGCGGCCGCCAGAACCTGGAATTCTTTGCCGCGTTGTGCAACCTGCCCCGCCATCAAATTGCCCCGCGCGTCACCGAAGTGCTGGCGCAGTTGGGGTTGAGTGCGGTGGGCGATGCTTCGTTTCAGACCTATTCCAGCGGCATGCGCCAGCGATTGAGTATTGCCCGCGCCATTCTGCACCGCCCGCGCATTTTGTTCCTGGATGAGCCAACCCGCAGCCTGGACCCGAATTCCACGCGCCAACTGCACACCCTCATTCAGGATGAATTGCAGGCGCACGAGGGCATGACCATCTTTCTGACGACCCATCGTCTGGACGAAGCGGCCAAGCTGTGCCAGCGCGTGGGGATCATGCACAAGGGACGTCTGCAAGCCGTCGGCACCTTGCCCGACCTGCGCGAATCGCTGCAAGCGCGTCATCGCTATCATCTCGCCGTGGCCGATCTAACGCCCGCGCAGGTGGACCGTTTGAGCGAGCAAACGCCTACCCTGCGCCAGGAAGCCTTCGACGATGGCGTGGTGAACCTGGTGCTCACTGCGGCCGACGATTATCTTCTTTCAGATGCCATCACGCGCATCGTCACGGCGGGTG
This sequence comes from Candidatus Amarolinea aalborgensis, assembly GCF_900491745.1. Taxonomy (NCBI): domain Bacteria; kingdom Bacillati; phylum Chloroflexota; class Caldilineae; order Caldilineales; family Candidatus Amarolineaceae; genus Candidatus Amarolinea; species Candidatus Amarolinea aalborgensis. The sequence goes on from NZ_UETR01000028.1 coordinate 2,197, forward strand.
GGCGTATCCGGGCCGTGCAGCACGAAGAAGTCTCACTCGAAGAATTGTTCGTCACACTGACACAGGAACAAACCCATGAATAACCTGGCTCTGCGTTTACCGCCCGCGATTGGACAGCGTTTGGGCAAGGCTGGCTGGTTTCTACACCGGGATTATACCATTGAACTGAGCTACAAGCTGGCCTTCTTGCTGCAATTGGTCGGCATCTTTCTCAATGTCTTCATGTTCTATTTTCTAGCTCGCCTGGTGGACGGCGGAAACCAGCCGTCGTTGGCTGCGTACAACGGCGATTATTTCGCCTTCGTCCTGATCGGCGTTGCTTTCAGCCTCTATTTCACGGTTGCCATCTCTGGTTTCGCCAAAAACCTACGCGATGCGCAGATCACCGGCACCCTGGAGGCGATGCTGCTCACCCCCACAGACCTGCCCACGATCATTATCTCCTCTTGTTTGTGGGACTATTTGTTCACCACGCTGCGTGTGTTGATCTATCTCCTGCTTGGCATGTTTGTCTTCGGCGCTAATTTGGGCAATGGCAACTATCTCGGCGCGCTGGTTGTGTTGATATTGACCATTGTGGCTTTCAGCGGCCTCGGCATCATGGCCGCCAGTTTCATCATGGTCACAAAGCGCGGCGACCCGGTGACCACGCTGGTCGGCGGAATCGGCCTTTTGCTGGGCGGCGTTTACTACCCGGTCGAACTGCTGCCATCGTGGCTGCAATTCTGCGCCGCGCTTATCCCAGTCACCTACGCGCTGCGCGCCATGCGCCATGCGCTGCTCAACAACGCATCCTGGTCTGTCCTGCTGCCTGACATTGGCGCGTTGGTCGTTTTCTGTGTGATCTTGGTGCCGCTCAGCCTCTTCACCTTCAAGCAAGCCGTGCGGTGGGCTAAGACTGACGGCAGCCTGGCGCATTATTAGCAGCCCGCGGCGCCGACGCTCCCCAGTCCATGCGTCGAATTTGGGCAGCGCGGCTGCGATCTGCTGCCTTACTGGCTTGCCGTCTCTGTCGCCGACTTCACCAGGTGCAGCGCCGGGTCTCCCAACAGGTTGAACGTCTCCATCACGTCGCGATAGGCTTTGCCGTTGTCAGGCATAGATTGCTTGGCGCGCATCATCGCTTCGCCCACGGTGGCGCCCTCCACGGTAAGCAGTTCGCGGTAGAAGGCATCCGCCAGCGGCTCTTGTTGAGACGTCACCGATTCACTCGTGGGAACCAACGCCGCCACAATGCCCTTGTCTGGCGCGCGCAGCAGCACTTCGCCCAGCGAATCCGCGGTCGGGTGATGGAAAAAGCCGGTCAGGCAGGTCATCGTGACCAGCAGGGGCAAGCGCCCGCCGCTGCTGGTCAGCTTCGCCATGTCCGCGCCCTGCAGCACCTTCTCCGCTCCCCAGACATCCAGACTGCCGTGCCCCACGTAGTTGACCAGACTGACGCCTTCGTTGAAGGCGTTGAGCACCGCGGCATGGGCGTCCGGTGTTTGCCCAATGTACACTTTGTCAATGGTGTAGGTTTTGGACAGATAATCGGTGGCCAGTGTGTCCGACATCTGCGCAAAAGCGGCGTCATCATCATCGGCCACAAGCAGCACGCGGCGACGCCAATCGCCGCTTGGGGGCGCTTTTTCATACGCCAGGGTTTTCTTCACCATCGCTTGCAGTTGTTCCAGGTTTTGCGCAGGCAGACGACCAATCGCCATGCTGGGCCGATAGTCGTCCACACCGCCGAAACTGACAAGCCAGTTATCGCTGGCAGTCTCTCCCACATAGGTCGTGTCCAGGAGATAGGTGGGGAGCCAATTCTTGAACTTGCCGTTGAGGCGATCGCGGTAATCGTAGCTGGCATCGCCCACCAAGAGCACGAAGCGCGGCGCGGGCGCCGGCCAGCGGCCATAGGCGTCGCGCAAGAAATCACGAATTGCGATCGGGCTAGGGCGGCCATTGCCGAAGCTGTCAAAAACATCGTCGCGGTTGGCAACGAGCACGCGCAGACCATCGGCCTGCCGCTGCTCAACCAGGGGCTGGATGCCGGCGGCAAACTCGGCTGGCGTGATGATGATGTAATCCGCGCCAGCCGCTTCCTGCCGCAGGTCCTTGCCTTGCCACGGCGTCACCGCGGCTGGCGTCAGCGTGCGCGCCGGCGCTACGGCCAGATAACGCCGGCTGCCGCTTGCGCCGCCATCATGAAAACGCAGCGCAAAGCCGTCCTCGTTCTTCGCCGTGGTGAACCCCGTGAGCAGCGTAGGCGTCAGCGGCTCGCTCACATCCCACAGCAGCAGGTTATCGGTGGTGAATCCGGTCAGCTTGAAGTCCGCCTGGCCAGCCTCAGCCTGCCAGGCAACCTGGTCGCCTACGACGGTCAGCTTGCGCAGGTAGCTGATTTCCACCCAATCGAGCACGGCGCTGTCCACGACGGCGCCCGTATCGCCGGGCGCGGCAATGGTCACCGTATTGGCGCCTTCGCGCAGCAGGCCAGTGCTCAGGGTCGCGCTGATGACGTGGCGGCCCGCGCCATCCCACGCTTCATCAGCGACCTGCTGATCGTTCAGCAGCAGGCGCACATGGTGATCGGGGTTGTCGTTGGTTTGCGTGCTTGCCCACAGCGCCACGCGCAGTGTACTGGAAATGTCCACCATCTGCTCGATGTTGATCGCCACTGTCGCCGTGATGGGCGCGCGCAGTTGCTGCCACTGCCAGTGTTCGCCGGCGGGCGGGCCTTTGGGCACATAGATCCGATCCTCTTCCGCGCGCACGGTGACAACGGTCGCCGCGACAGGCGTCGCCGCCATCGCGCTCACTGCCCGTGAGGTCAACTGCGGGCCGCTGGGTTTATCAGTATCCGCCGATTGCACGCGCAGCCAGTAGATCTCATAGTCGGCATAATCATCTGTCAGCCCTTGCCCGTAAAAAAAGAGCGCTTTGTCGGCGTCTTCGCCGAGCATGGTGAAAGGCACCGCGGCGTTGTTCCGGGTAAGGGCCAGGCGATCCGCCGTGAAATCCTCAGCGGCCAGGCCAGGAAGCTGTGCGCGAGTCAACCGGTACGCGCCGTTACGTTCGATGCGAATCTTGTACACGCCTGTGCCCACGGCTGGCGGAGACGGCTGATTGCAGGCCGCCAGCAGAACGGCGGCCGCCAGCGCCAGCATCAGGCTCAGCAGGCGTCTTCTGAACGGTGTGTGAACTGTCATGACGATGGATCGTTCTTGCTGCCGCTCTGTCGGCGCCAAAGGACAAAGCCCAGGATTCCCAGGAGGCCGGCCCCCACAACAGCGCCGCCTCCCAGGCACAAGAGCAATCCGGTGGCGGCTGTGTTGCGCGCCCCGCCGTTCGCACCCGGTGTGGCGGTGGCGTCAGGGCGCACGCGGGGAGCTAACCGCGTGGGCGTGCCAGACAGCGGCGCTTCGGCCGTTCCACCGACAGGCGCGGCCGTGGGCGTTTCGCTGGGCAGGGTGGCCGTCGCGGAGATTGTCTCCGTCGGGGTGAGCGTTGGCGTCGCTTGATCGGGCAAGAACGTGGCGGTCGGCGTGGCGGTGATGCCAGGCGCCGGAGTCAGCGTCGCAACAGCCGTCGGCGATGCGGCCGCGGCTGTGGGCGTGACTCGCACGGGCGTGTTGGTGGCCGGAACCGCTGGCGTGGTCGGTATGGCCGTCGGTGGGATGGGTGTGTTGGTGGGCGGCGGGATTGGCGTATTCGTCGGCGGCGTCGTTGGCGTATTGGTCGCCGCGGCGGTTGTGGGCGTGTTCGTCACGGCTTGCGTGGGGATACGTGTGGCCGTCACGGTGGCGGTTGGCGTGGGTGTGGCCGTGAACTCCGATGTCGGCGTTAGCGTCGGCGTGGGGGTGCTGGTCGCATCGGGCGGCACGGTGGGGGTCGCCGTGGGTGTGCCCTGGAAATAGGTGGGATCCGTGGTCCGATGGAAAATCGGCTGACCGTTGGCGTTGAACTCAGCCAGCCAATAGTAATACGCAGTGCCGGGGGTTAGACCTGGCTGGTCATCGGTGCACGTGTAGGTTGCGCCGCTGATGCCGCTGCCCTGCGGCGGCCGCGTGCAGACAGTGACAGACGGCTGCGCCTCCTGTGGCGATGTGTTGCGGTACAAGATAAAGTTGTAGATATCGTTTTCGGTCTCTGTGACCCAAGTGACAACGATGGTGTTGCCCTGGGTTTGGGCCGTGAATGATGACAGGGTGACGCTGGATGGCTCAGCCGCGAAGGCTGGAGCAGCCGCAAAAACGATGACCACACACAGCAGCCCGAACAAGGACCAGAACGCCATTGGCGTGCGTTGGTTTGCCGCAGATCTGAGAAGGCGGTGATTCATAACGGTAAATTAGACCTCAACAAAGATGTTTATGACCTTCGCGCAAATAAATGCACAACAATCCGCCCTGGCGCAGCCAGTAGGCGGCGCAACCAGGATCCCAAAGGGGTTGACCTGGCGCCGAAGATGCGACGACGCAGGCGCTCGCCTCGGGTAAGCAGCGCAACTTCGATGTGCGATAGATGTCCGACCACCCGGTTGAACAACGGCCAGTAACCGGTGGTCAGGCTGACCTGGCGACCGCCAGGCTTGTACACGGCCACCACGCGGCCGATGAGTTGGCTGGCGTCCCACGGGTGATCGCGCAGGGGCGAGCGGTCGCCGCGCGTTTGCAGACGCCAGGTTCCTGGCGCGGGCGCGGGCGGGGATAGCAGCCGATGCGTGTAGAAATGGCCGTTCTCGTCGAACAAGAGAATGTCGCCGACGTGCAGGTCGGTGGGCCTGGCAGCCTGCAGCTCGACCTCGTCGCCGATTTCGATCAACGGCGCCATACATTCGCCCACGACCTCGAAGCGCAGTTGACCATCGTGAGCCAGATGATCGCGCAGCAGGTCGAGCGCGAGTTCGCGCCTACGTTCGGGATCTGAGGTCATATTGGAATCGCCATCCTTTTTTGCTCACTTGCGGAACGAGGGCAGGAAGACCTGCTTCTGCCAATCCACGGTTACGTCATACGCAAATGGGCCGGGAGCGCCTTGCGCAGCAATGCGCATAGTGTAGCGCCCCGTGCTGGGCGCTGTCCACAACAGTCCTGACCAACGCACGCCGGCGATGAAATCGTTATTTTGGCCCAATTGCGCGCCGTTGGCCGCGAAGAGGGTGAGCACCGTGTCGCCGCTGCCGGTCAATTGACCGGTGTGGAGGAAGTAACGCTGATTGGCCTGGGCGTCGAACCAAATCCAGTCTACATCGGCGTTTGTGTGCAGCGTGTGGCGCATGGGCAGGCCAATGCCCGGAAGGGCAGCCGCGGTGGCCTGCGTGTCATCGGTCTCATAGCGATCGGCCAGGAGCACATCGAGCCTGACACGGGCGCTGTTATTGCTGATATCTGGCTCGGTCCAGCGATTGCGCAGCGTGGCCGTGGTGATGATGGGTGTCTGGTTGGCCGTGATGGCCGGATTGACCTGCGCCTGCACGGTGATGATGCCGGTCGCGCCGATGGGGATGGAGGGAATGTCCCAGATGTAGGTGGATCCCGCGCGCAAGGAGATGGCAGGCCCGCTGAAGCTGTAGTTGGCGCCGATCAGGCCAGCCGGCAGCGTGAAGTTGAGGGTGGCGTTGGCCGCGGCTATGCTGCCGTTGTTGGCGTAGCGAATTTGGTAGGTCACCGCGCTGCCGATCCCTACGACATCGCCCGGCGTGCTGCTCAGGCTGACCCGCAGTTCCTGCGGCGACGCCGGCGCGACAAAGCGCAAGGCGGGGTCACCAAACATCATGAAGGTTTGCACCAGGTCAGGGAAACCACCCTGTGCAGCCAGGTTCAAACGGCCGACCGTCACGGCGCCACCGAAGAATTTGATCCCATTGCTGTTGATGGCGCTGAAGAAGCCTTTGTGCAGGACGTCATGCCCGTTCACAACGCCCAGTCCCGTGGGGGCCCAGTGAGCTACGGTGCCCCCGTTCGCATACTCCAGCATGGTCTCAGCCAGGCTTGGCCGATTGGGCCAGTCGAAGTAGCCATCCAGGCAGTCCATGGAGAGGCCAATCGTCAGGCGGTCGAGATTGTTGAGCAACGAGATGTCGTCGGTCGTCCACAGATTCTCAGCCCATTTATCAATGGTGGCATGGCCGACATAGTTGGTGAACAGGGCGCCGTTGTTGATGGCTGCAGCCACCGCGTCGCGCGCTTGCGGAATCGTGGGGTAGCGCCACGAGTCCGGCGGCCGGTTTGGATAGGGATCGTAGTAGACGCGATCAATGGCGTACCAGTTGGGGATTGAATCGTCAATCACGCTTTGGATGATCTGCTCGAAGTTGCCGGCCGGATCAGGCGCGCCGGTGGCGCTCAGGTAGTTGTCGGCCACGAACAGGTTGTGCTGGCGCCAGTCGGCGGGCGGTGTTGTGCGCTCATAGCCGATGGTCTTGTTCACCATCGTCGTGACCTGGGCCGCGGTCTGCGCCGGCATCCGCCCGATGTAAAGATCAGGCAGGATGTCGTTTCCGCTCACGGTGACGAACTCGTTGTCCACCGCGACTTCACCTGTGTAAGGGTCAATGACGAGATTGAAGGTGGGGACATAGGTCTGTTCCCACGGGCCGTAATAGGTTTGATTGTATCCCATGGGATTGAAGTTGGCATCTCCCACCAGGAGCACAAAGCTGGGCGCCGGGCCTCCCCACTGATGATAGGCATAGTCAATGAAATTCTTGATCGCCTGGGGATCGAGTACGCCTGCGTTGAACTGATCGTACAGCCAGGCCACATCAATGACTTTGACCACCATGCCCTGGCTGGTGCGGAATTGGGCCAATGGCTGCACCGCGTTCATGAAGTTGGCATGCGCAATGATCAAATAGTCCGCGCGCTGATTGGTCGCGCGCAGGTCCATCGTTGGGCCGGCGTAGCGTTGAATGGCCGTTGGGGTGCGCAGCGCGTTATCGCCCACGGCGTAGAAACGCGTGCCGGGGCCGGCGGTGTCCTGCAAAGTGAGTTGTCCGCCGTTCAATTGGCTGTTGAGCAGGCGCACCGGGCTGCTTGGGTTGGTGATGTCGAAGGCGCGGGCCGGCGTGGTGAATCCACCAATGCTGAAGCGCCACGTGTCGGCGGTTGTGGGGCTAAAATAGAGCTCGCCATTTTCCGCGGCGTAGAGACGGTCGTAGGTAATCTCCACCCAATCGAGGTAATAAATGTCGTATGCGTACTGGGTGCCCATATCAAACATGGCTCGCAGCGAGAGCGTATTGGCGCCAGGCAACAGGTTGCCGCTCGCGGTTGTGCCGGCCAATTCGATCGGGTCACGACCATTCCATCGGCGTTCGTCCACGATGGTAGACGTGTCATTCAGGTAGGCGCGCACGTGATGATCTGGGTTTTGGGCATAGTCGGTATTCGACGCCATGGCCACGCGCACCCCGACCGGCTGCGTTTGGACGGCGACGCCGGGCAGGGACAAAGAAAGCGTCGCTGTCACTTGGGTCGCGCTGGGATTATCGTATAAGGTGTATTTTTGCCACCACCACGTTCTGTTTTCACGCATGTGCTGCGTCCAGCGCCATTCCTGCGCTTCCTGGTGGGAAGTAAAACGGAAGGTGGTTGGCGTAGAGGCATTGCCTGGCGTGACATTGCGCGTGGTCATGCGCGGGCCGGCCGGTCCGTCCACATCAAGCCAGTAGACGTTGGTGTTGCTGTAATAGCTGTTCCAACCCTTGCCATAGAATTCAATGTAGTCGCTGGGATCGAAGCGCCCGTCCGCTTCACCAGCTACGTAGATCGCAATCGCAGCGCCTTGATTAGTGAGGGCAAATTGCTGCGGGTTGACGCTGTTGGGATTGAGGCCAGCCGCCACCAGCGCGGCATAGGTCACACGATAGAGGCCATCCGTGGTGACGCTGAGACGAAATTCACCTGCCGTGGGCGCGGGTGGAATGGCCGCCAGGGGCCGCGCATCGGTTGAGCGTTGGCGCCAGGTTGTCGCGCTGTCATAATTGAGCACGGCGCTGCGCAGCATGGACTCCATGTACGGCGACTCAGCTGCGGGCGCTGCTGGAGTCTGCGCGGCGGCGCCGTCAGGATAGCTAAACTGCAGGGCCACTTGCAAGTGTTGGTAAAAGGTGACAGCGCCAGTCGCCAGGTTAGCCTGGAAGGGAAAAAGCTGAACTGACACCACGCGCTGGTCCCGCACATAGGCTGCTTCACCCACATGAACGAGCTGCGCGGGGAAGATGTCGCCGCCGGACGGGGCGCGGTTCGATTCGTAAACGAGAATCGGTTTGGGCGGCAGGCCGCTCGCATCAGCCGCAGCCATGGCCGCCGGATCTACATCGGGCGTTACCTGGCGGGGCGTGGGGAGTAGATTCAGCCGCTCGGGCAGGACTTGACTATCGCTGGCAATCACTTCGGCCGTGACCAAAGCCCCTGGTGGAATGGCAATCAAGCTGGCCTGCATGGGCAGCTGAGGCTGACCTGGTTCTTGGGTCATGGCGTAATCGGCCACCTGGATGGTGTCAAAGGCGCCCTGGGCTGTCCTCATCTGGCTGATTTGATAGGTGGGCGTGTCGAGCGCCAGCACAATGGCGGTATCCGACGTGCTGAGGACGCGCAAATTGGCCGGCGCCAGTTCGGCCGAATCATCGGCGCTGCGCGGAGTCGTTGCGGAGACGGTTGATGTTAGCGGTGCTGCATTGCTAAAGGTGGGCAGGAGCAACGAAGCGATCAGAGCGATAATCGGAATTGGTTTCATGGTCGGACGCCTCCACAGAGTTGATGCTGGCGGCTTCCTCCCCCAAGTCCCCCCAGAACTTGCGCCGCAACTATATCACAGTATCTAAACCTTGTCAATCATGTAATTGGGGATTTGGGGATGCAAGGTGAGTCATTTGGGCAACAGTCGCAGGCCGGGGAGTTTTCACGTGCGACGTGCATCAAGCCCACGCCGCACGTGAAAACCTCACAGGGGCGATAACCGCCGCTACTGGCTCCAACCGTAATCAGTCGCCGTGGCGATGATGTCGGCAATCGAAATGACTCCGTCATTGGTGACATCATAGCGGCGAACGTAGCCGCCTTGTCCGCTGCTTGTGTTCCAGTGTCCAGACACGGTCTGGATATCCACGATGTTGACGCGGTTATCACAGTTGATGTCGGTGGTGCGGCACAGGGGGACAAGAGACGTGGCCGGATCGCCGATCAAGCCGAAGGTGTAGAGCAGGTCCTGATTATAATTAGGACTACCGGTGAAGAGGTTGATTTTGGCCGCCATGACGACGGGGCCGGTTTGCAGCACATGATTGTTTACGATGGCGTTGTAGAAGCCGCGATGCAGGTAATCATGCCCGGTGGCAATACCCAGGCCTGACGGCGAGAAGTGCGCAATCACGCCGCCGTTCGCAAAGGTGAGGAATTTTTCCGCCATGCTGGGCTTGTTGGGATAGTCGAAATATCCATCCAGGCAGTCGAGTGAAATCAGGAAGGGCAATTGGCCGCCGTTGGTCAGCGTAAGCGTATCATCGTTCGTCCACTGCTGATCAACGACCGTATTGCCCCAGTAGTCAAGGAAAGCGTGACCGACGTAATTGGCAAGCGCCAAACCCTGGCTCCATTTGGTGCGAATGGCCGTACGCGCCGTATCCACCGTGTTGTAATAAGGATCAACCGGATTGATCAGCGCGGGGTTGTAGTAAACCTTGCGAATATCCCACGCGGGAGAGGTAAGATAGGAGTTTATGACCGCTTCGCTGACCGCTTCGAAGTTGCCGGCATCATCGGTGTTGTCGGCGACGAACAAGATGTCGTTTTGCCAGGCGCCGCGCACCGGGTTGACCTCGTAGTTGATAATCTTGTTGACCGTGTTGGTCAGGTCGTTCGTGGAACTGACCGGAAGGCGGCCCATGAAAATATCGGGGAGTGCATCACCGCCGCTGACCGTGGCAAAGTAGGCATCCGCGGCCGACTCGCCCTGGTACGGGTCAACGATCAGGTCAATCGTGGGTACATACACCGGCTGCTGCGGCCCATAGCCATTCGGATACGGGTTCGTGTTGTGACCGAGCGGGTTGAAGTTAGAGCCGCCGACGAGCAGCGTGTAGGCAGGCGCAGGCGCCGTCCATGACGAATAGGCATGGCTGAGGAAGGTGTGGATCGCTTCTGCATCCAAAATGCCGGCGTTGAACTGATCGTACACCCAGTTGATGTCAGCGACGACCACGTGATACCCCTGCGACTGACGATAGGCGATCAGCGGCTGCAGCGTCGCGGTGAAGGTGGGATGGGTGATGAAGATGTAGTCCGCCTGGTTGGCGGTGCTGCGCAGATTGATGGGCGCCGCGGTAAAGACAGAAGTCGCCACGGGGCTGCGCACCGCGCTGGCGCCGACAGCCAGGAAGCGTTGATTGGGCGTCGTGGTATCCTGAACCGAAAAAGTGCCAATCCCAACCGCGCCGCGCGTCAGCCGCACGGGCGCTACGGGATTGGTAATGTCGAACACCTGAACGCCTGGATTGGTCACGCCAGAGATAACGAAGCGCCAGGTCCCTGCGATCTCTTTGCTGAACTCAAGCTCCTGGTTGATGGCCGTGTAGGTGCGGTAATAAGTTGCATCTATCCACTTCAAGTAAGTCCAGTCGACGCGCGCATTCGCCGGGCGGCCCACGTCAGAGACGATGCTCTCCAGGGTCATGGTGTTGTTGCCATTGATCAGGTTGGCCTGGTTGATGTCGCCAGATAGGTCAATCAACGTGCGCCCGTCCCAGAAAGAATCAATGATGGGCGTACTGGAGCCATTGATATACACTTTGTTGTGATGTTCGGGGTTGTATTCAGGCCACGAATAGCGGCCGCCGATACGCACCGAGATGGTGGCATTCTGCGCCACGCCTGCGGCCGCGGGCAGGTTAAAGGTATAGGTGCGTGAACCGCTGGGATAGTTGACTTGGAACTGATCCCACCACCATGCCTGCCAGGGTATCATGTGCTGTGACCAGCGCCAGTTTTCCTGTGAGGTGCGCAGGGTGGTCTTGAACGAAGTCGGCACGTCTGCGTTTGTGGGTAGGGCAGACCGGGAGGCCATCGTCAAGCCTGGCGTGGCGCTATTGAAGCGCAGCCAATAGATGTTATCCTGGGTGTAGTAGGTCAAGTCAAGCGCCTGGCCATAGAAATAGATGGCCTCGCCTGCATTGAGGAAGCCATTGCTGTTGTTGTCGCTGACGTAAATGGCCACATCATTGCCCTTGTTCGAGACCAAGAAGTTGCTGATCGGCCATTGACTGATGTTGTTGTAGCCAAGTGCGATCAATTCCTCGTAGGTCACGCGATACATGCCCTTTTCACGCACCACCATGCGCAGATCGCCCGTGGCCGGCACGAAGTTCGGCAGGCTAGGGGGCGACGGCGGGGTGCGCCATGCGCCAGCTTGTGCGTAGTTCAGGACGTTGGCCGCCAGGGTTGACTCAAAATAGGGATCTGGCCGCGCCTCGGCGCCCGCTTGAGCGCCTTCGAAGCTGATGACGACGCGGGCGTGCGTGAGCCACGCGATCTCGCCGCGCACCGGGTTGTAGCGCACGGGGTAGAATTCGACGTTGATCAACCCCTGGTCGCGCAAGCGCGCCGTCTCACCCAGGCGCACTGGCGCCTCTGGATTCCAAGCATCCAGCGCGTACGCGGCGGCGTCACGTTCAACGATGGGAACGACCGCCGCGCCTTCTTCCACGCGGGTTTGATCGGCAAAGTCGAAACGCGGGGCCGGCGCCAACGGATTGGCGATCGTCTCCGTCTGCCATGCGGCGTCGCTGACGGCGATATGAGCGGTGGCGCCGGGCGGTAAAGCCACCATACGCGAGGTTAGCGGAAGTTGTGGATAGCCAGACCTTGCCGTGGCGCCAAACTCGGTTCCCATGGAAACACTGGTGTAGGTAGTGCTATCCATCTGCACGACCGCCAAGGTGGGTTGTGTGAAGTGCAGATCGAGCACCATACCGGCATCGGTAGATTCAATGATTTCGATGCCAGAAGCTGTTGCCGGCTCTGACGGCAGCGCTGCACGAGAAGAGGATGCAAAACTGACCGGGACAGCCAGTTGAACACAGAGCAGAATCAACATCAAACGACGTACGGGTTTCCAGGACATAGAACACCTCCTGATTGTGGAACCTAGTTGCGCCTGCCGCAACTGCGCCCAATAATCTATGTGCAAGCGGCTTTCTTGTCAAGTAGGGGCACACGCAATCGCGCGCCTGAATTGGTATATTGATTCGCCTGTCGGTTTGGACGGGCCAAGTCGGCGCTTGACAAGCCGGAAGGGGCTATGCTATAATCGGCCCAAGTTGACCCCGTTTGGCCATCCTCATCTGTTTTCAAAGACACGATCATGAGTGAAGGATACCCGGTGACCCGATTGAACGATGGATTATACATTCACCGCCGCGAAGAACGACTGATCTCGCGAGTCATTGATGGCGAAGCGATAATTGTGGACTTCAAAACCGGTGACCAATATAGCCTGAATCCGATCGGCACCCTCGTGTGGGAGATGGCAGACGGAGCACATTCCCTTAAGGATATAGTAGCCTCTATTTTAGAGCGTTACGATATCAGTGAAACGCAGGCCCGTGCAGACCTGAGCAAGCTGGTTTCCGACATGGAAAACGAAAACCTTGTGGTGCTTGGCGAAGCCCCACTCTCCAGCTAGCGAAGGGTTTGTGGCGGGCTGAGATTACCTAACGGCGACACTGCGTGGGTGTCGTCTTGAAACGTACTTCCAACATCAGCGCATTGCGTGAGCGCAAGGAGGAATCAACATGAATCCTAAGATGACTTATGAGGCCCCGAAGCTGATCAAGCATCAGCGGCTGCAGAAGGTTACATTGGCGACGACCCCACCGCCTCTGAACTTCCCTAACGCCCTTCCTGGTCAGTAATCCTCGGGAAACTCAAGGTGGAGGCGTTGCGGTTTTTCAATCGCGGCGCAGCCGGCTACGCGTACAGTCGGTAGTCAATGCCCGACCCTTCGCCTGCTGGGAACGTTACCACATTCGTTTGTGCACCTTGAACGCCGAGCCGCTGACAGGTGAACTCGACTTTGAGGTGACTTTTAGAACGAGAGTGCGTGCAACGGGGCTTCGCCAAGTCACGACTTTTTCTTTTCGACGAACAGGGCAGTTGGCTGTTGCTTAACTGCCCTGTTCGTTTGTCTTGTTTCCGATCTTCCTCTATCACCCTAACCCGACAAGCCGGTAAGGTACGAATGACGATAACTTCATGGTAGACGCCGACCATTTCTTTTCCACGCTGCAGCAGATGGCCTCATCGCCGGGAAACCTGCCTTGGACCGGTTTGCGCGTAGCGGATGTGGATGTCGGGCTGGCCGGCCATCCCGTGGCCTTGCACGAGCGCCTGCTGCGCCCGTTGTCGCATCTTTGCCAACCGTCTGCATCAGCTCCGGCCATCATGTTGACGCTGGTCGAGGCGCCTGCGGATGCGCCGCCGTTTCCGTGGCCCGACGCTCCGCAGGCCGGCGACTTTCGCGAATGGCGCGCAGAGAATTATCTCTTTTCACATTACGGCCAGGGGTTGGCGGTGGTTGGCCTTGATCTGCGCAATGGGCGCGCGGTCGGCTTTGTCCGCCAGCCAATGCAGATGCCGGCCGCGTTCTTCAGCGGTCTGCTGTTCACGACCCTCTACCAGGCGCTGCGCCCACATGGCTTCTTTTTGCTGCATGCGGCGGCCCTTTCGTGGCAAGGCCAGGGCATCCTCATTACCGGTCCTTCGGGCGCGGGTAAAACCACCACGATGCTGCAATGCGTGCGCGCCGGTTTTCAATTCGTGTCCGATGACGCCACCCTGCTTACGCGGGCGCCCAACGGTGAGATCATGGCCGTGGCAACCCTCAACACCATGCACGTCACGCCGCGCACAGTCGCCTTTTTCCCTGAATTAGCTCCCTTCGCCAACGAGCGCGCAGACAATGGCAAGGCCACTATTTTCTTGCCCGAAGTTTACCCCGGTTCCGTGACGTCGCAGACGCCCGTGCGGTTGCTCGTGGTTCCTTCACTACATGGGCCATGCGATGGGTCGTTTGAGCCTTTGGCGGGACGTGCGGTCTTGAGCGAGGCGCTGCCGCTGAGTGTGGACGTGCAGCAAGCGCAAGCCGCGGCCGCCCATCTTGACCTGCTGGCGCAGTTGGTGCGGCAAGCGCGCTGCGTGCGTTTGCACCTGCCGCCGGATGTGGTCAGCGTGCCGCCGCTAATTGCCAGTCGCCTGGCTTGAAGCCAGGACTGCCAGGCGTTCACGCAGGCTGGCCACGCGCGCCTGCGCAGACTCGAACTCGCGCCGCGTCGGTTGGATGAGCGACGCCGCCTGAAGCGACTCGAAACCAGAATGACGTCCCTCGCGCAGAAGGCGTTTGAGGAGCAGATAGGGAAGGCTGGCCAGGCCGCTGTACTCGAGTTTCAACTCACGCACCAGCGGCAGCCACTGTGCCGTGTGGCCGTTGGCCCGTTCAAGCTCGGCCTCGCGTCGCGCCAATTCGTCCTGCAGATCAATCACCAATTCGTACCAGGCTGCGCCGAAGGTGGCCATGCTCTGATCGAGCAGCAGTTTGACCTGCGCGGCGTCGTGGTTTTGGAAGTGATAGGGCAGCGATTCGTGGACGCTGCCAAAGGCAATGCCCGCAGCTTCGGCTTCTTCGCGCGAGCGCGTGCCGGGAAACAACGCCAGTGTGGAGAGAATGATCGGCGGGAAGTAGCCAAACAGACCGTGGCTTTCGATGAATTCCAGGTTTTGCTCCAAGTCTTCGACTGTGGTGTTTGGCTCGAACATGATGAAGTCCACCTGCGCCGCCAGGTCATTGCCCCACAGGATGTGCAGGGCGCGGCTGTTTTCTTCGACGGTCGTTTCTTTGTTCAGACGATCCAGGCTGCCCTGGCTGCCGCTCTCCAGACCGGCGCCTACGTAACGGAGACCGGCCTGGCGAAAGGCTGGAAAATACTTTTCGCCCTTGACGATCTGATCCGCGCGGGTGAGAAACGCGAAGGTGAAATCCACGTCGCGTGCGCGCAGCGTTTCAGCAATTTCGAGCGCGCGCTTGGGCTGCACAAAGAAGTTGTCATCCTGAAATTCAAAATGACTCGCGCCGTCCTGACGCGCCAGCTGCTCCATCTCATCCACCACATTCGCCACGCTGCGCCCGCGCCAGCTTTTGCCTGGAGACGCCGCGTAGAAGGTGATGATGCTGCAAAAATGACAGTGGAACGGGCAGCCGCGACTGCTGATCAGTGACGCCTTGATGCGCGGCTTTTGGTCTATCGGATCCATGAAGCCGGGATAGCTGCCAACCGGCGGCAGCAAATCACGCGCCGGAAACGGAATCTCGTCCAGATTTTGCAGCAGCGCGCGCGCGGGCGTCAACTTGATGCGCTTGCCCTCGCGATAGCCTAATCCTGCCACCTCCGCCAGGGATCGCCCGTCACGCTGCGCCTGCAGCAGTTCCAGCAGGGTTACTTCCCCCTCCCCGCGCACCACCACATCCACGACGGGGAAGTCGTTCAGCGATTCGTACGGGGCGAAGGTGGGGTGATAGCCGCCCCAGATGATTTGCATCTGCGGCCGCTCGGCTTTGAGACGCCGTGAAATATCGAGGGCGGTGGGAATGGTGGCCGTGAGCAGCGAAAGGCCTACGGTTTCGTACTCGCCATCCAGGGCATAGGCGATGATTTCTTCCATTGAGCGCGGATGATCCCCCCAGTTGCCATCCAGCAGATCGGCGCGCTCGCCGTGCTGACGAAGATAACCGGCCAGGTAGGCAATGCCCAACGGCTGCGTGCCGCGCCACTCGCGGTTTTGATAGTCCGGCGGGCTAATCAACAGCAGCTTGGCGCCGCTAGGTGCAATCGGATACATCGTTCGTCCTCCACGGTTGAATCAAGGAGAAGATTCTAACATACGGCTTGCCTGGCGTCAAGCAATTTCGAGAGGTCATGCTGTTTTCCTATGGATCCTGATCATGGACTGAACCCTGAAGCCCTTGACGCGCGGATGCGAGCGCATGAGGCCGAGCAGTTTCTGCACGCGGACTGGTATTTTGGCTCGGTTTCCTCACAGCCGTGGCCGGGGCCGGCCGTGTCCGATCAATCGGCTGTCCGCGCTTGGAGATTGGCCACGGTCCCGGGGCAGGTGCACAGCGATCTGCTGGCGCACGGGCTGATCCCTGATCCGTTCGTGGGCGAGAACCTGCGCGCCTGCGCCTGGGTGGATGACTGCGACTGGTGGTATCGCACAACGCCGCCCCTTGACCTGGGGCCTGCGCAGCGCGCCTTTGTCACCTTTCACGGCCTGGATACCTACGCCGCGGTGTACGTCAATCAGCAGTGCGTTTTGCGCAGCGCCGGTATGTTTGCCTCCCACCGCATCGAGCTGACTCGCTTTGCCCAGCCCGGCGCGCCTCTTGATCTGGCCGTGCGTTTGACCGGCCCGGCCGGCTGGCCGCGCCCGGTCTTCAGCCGGCGCCAGCGCTTGCTCTTGGCGCTGGAGAGACTGAGCGGCGCGGCCGCCGCGCTAGGCCCGATTCCGGAGCGCCTTTATCACCTCAAGGCGCCGATGCAATTCGGTTGGGACTTTGCCCCGCGCCTGCGTACCGTGGGCATCTGGGACGACGTCGCCCTGACCGTCAGCGGCCCGGCCGCGATTGAGAATCTCAGGCCGCCGCAACTGGCCGCGGGCGGCCGCGTCTGGTCGTTCGAGATGACCGTGGATGCGGCCGCCGGCGTCTTGGCGCAAGCGGAGGTAAGCGTGCGGCCGGCCAATTTTGCCGGCCAGGCATGGGCGCACTCCGTCTCGCTGAGCCTACGCCCTGGGTTACAGACCCTAAGATTGCCGCTGCCAGCTTTGCACCTGGCGTCCTGGCAGCCCTGGGAACGCGGATTCCCCCATCTGTATTGGCTTGAGGTGACGCTGCGCGACGCGGCCAGCGGCGCGCCGCTCGATCAGCGCCGCCTGCGCTTTGGACAGCGCCTGGCGGCCTGGACGCCTGTGGCCGGTCCGGGCACGCCGGCCTGGCGCTTGCAGATCAACGGCAAGCCCTTGTTTGTGCGCGGCGCCAATTGGACGCCCGCGGATGCCCTGCCCGGCCGTTTGCGGCTGGCCGATTACCAACGCCTGTTGACGGCTGCGCGCGCCGCGGGCGTCAATCTGCTGCGCGTGTGGGGCGGCGGCCTGCGCGAAAAGGCGGCTTTCTACGATCTGTGCGATGAGCTGGGCTTGCTGGTCTGGCAGGAATTTCCGTTTGCCTGCCTTTTCCTGGCCGAGTATGCGCACGATCCTGCCTGGCTCGACCAGGTAGAGGCAGAAGCCCAGGCTGTCGTGCGGACGCTGCGCCATCATCCGAGCCTTGTCACCTGGTGCGGCGGCAACGAATTCAGCGCGGCGCGCAACCGCCATTTGGTAAGCCGCCTGGCCCGCGCCGTGACCGCGGAGGACGGCACGCGGCCTTTTCTGCCCGTTTCGCCTGCGCAAGGTGATGTCCATGAATGGGCTGTCTGGCACGGTCGCGCGCCTCTGCGCGCCTACCAGCGATCGCAGGCGCCGTTTTGCAGTGAATTTGGCTTGAGCGCGCTGCCAGCCGCGGAAACGCTGGCGAAAATCATGCCGGCCGCGCAGCCGTGGCCTGAGGGGCCGGCCTGGCGTTGGCATCACGCGGAAGCGAGTAAATTGCAGCATTATGCCGCCTTGATCCCCTCGCCTGCGCATGATCTGGCTGCATTGATGAGCGCGACGCAGAGGGCGCAAGCGGCCGGCTTGCAGGTTGCGATCGAGCATTTCCGGCGCCGCAAAGCCACGTGCGGCGGATTTGCCTTCTGGCAGTTCAACGAGCCGTGGCCGGCCGTGGCCTGGAGCGTGATTGATTTTTATGGCCGCCCCAAGCTGGCCTACGCTCGGCTGCAGCGCATCCTGCAGCCGGCGCTGATTTGCCTGGCCTATGAGCTGCCGGTCGGCGCCTTACCTCCAGCCATCAGCGGCGCGGTCTGGGTTGTCAACGATACGACGGCCCCGTTGACCAGCCTGACCTGGCTGGCCTGGTTGAACGGCCGGCTGTTGGCAGAAGGTTGCGCGGCTGTGCCTGCGGATGCCGGCCAGCCGGTCGGCGCGTTGACGGCGCCTCTGGGCGGCGGACCAGCGCAACTGCGCCTGGAACTGCGGCAGGCGAATAGGCTTCTCGCCAGCAACGAGTACGACCTGGGCCTGGTAGACCTGCCCTCGATGCCCTGGGGGGCACGCATCCGTCGCTGGCTGGCCCGCCTGGCGCTGCGTTAGCGCAAGCCTTCCATGACCTCTGAACCTGTCGAACCCGCGACGCGTGCGCCAGTCTCGTTGACCGCTTTCTCTGCCACGAATTTCACGAATTCTCACGAATCGAACTCTTACCTTCGTGGCAATTCGCGCCATTCGTGGCAAGAGTCCGCCCGACGTGGTGCCCAGGCCTGCCCTGAGCCTTCGGCGTGAGCGGCTCGACCGAGCGTTCGACTGAGCGCTCACGCCGAAGGCTCGCCGAGGTCTCAGTCGAACGCTTGCCGAAGGGTGATCGGTCGCCAGCCAGCGCACCACGCCGTTGACCCGCAGCGCCACCCGCTGGCCGCCAGCCTGGTAGTGCTTGGTGATCGTCGTGCTCATGCCGCTGAGACTTCCGAAGTCTTCAAGACTTCGGAAGCCTGGCGGCCTACATGCATCATCCCATTCACACAGTGTATCAACCCCAGAATGTCATGGGGATGGTGTCGCAGATGATGCCATCGCCGCTTCCCACCGATCGTCGAGCTTGGACAACAACTCGCCCAAATCATCCTCGTCAAGCATTGGCGCCGCCGATGGCGCAATTTGGGCAGAAAATCGTACAACGAACTCATCATAACGGGCTAGTATGCCGCAACGACTGGTACCTTCCGTAATGGGTGCAATGTACTTTGCACAGGCTACATAGGCCTCGTCTGCAGTATTCAGCCGCCTTGTCAATTCGAGCCTTTCCTCCCAGTCGCCATAATACTGCGCACCACCTGGATACCACACGTCCAGTTGGCGCTTATATTCCCGCTGCGCGTCACGTACGAATTCGTAACGATAGATCTCGTGGACTATTGTGCCTCTTCCATTCATGTCTCGTAATAGATGCTCCACAGCGCCGTGTGAGTCTGCGGTCGGGATGATGGGCCTGTTGCTCCAGCCAGGAGGGAATAGCGTAGCATCCATCAACAAAGAGTCAGTGGCAAACGGTCGTCTTGGCACGGGGGTGTTGGACGTGCAGGCAACGCTCAAGGCAGCCACAACAAGGCACGTCGCAAGCAACACAGCCACGAAACGCAACTTCTGTGTGTTCATGGTGTCACCTCGGCCTGTTGTCGAAGTGACCAGCGCGATAGGGTTCGCCAGAACCCTCTACTAGGCCATAGCTCGGCGCCCCGAGCGCCAACAAATCATGGTATTCTGCCACCAACGCCTGAAACGCCTGCAAGGTGACATTGCTGCCATGGCGCCTGCTTAGTTCAATGCCCATGCTGACGGCGGCATAATCATAGGGATCATCGTAATAGAAGTCGCGGCGCTCGGCCGGCAAATAGGCAATCGGGTGAATGGCGGGCCAGTTACGTTTGGCGCTGTTCTCTGGATCACGCGCTTCGGCGTAGCCCGCGCCCAATCGAAGCTCACCTTCCGAGAAACCAGCCTGCGTACCCACATAGCCGCACAGGATGTTGCCGAGCACAGAGTATTCGAACCAGTAGCAGATAGACGCAGAACAGAGCAGGAAGCTGCTACCTAGTTGAGAGAGCATCTCATCTTTGAGATCCCAGCGTTTGCCGTCACCCACCAAACCCTGAAAAGTCAAATAGGCGCTTATTTTGAACATCGGGCTGCCATTTTGCGCGGAATGCGCATTTTCGAAGGCCAACCAGCCCGTCACCGGGCTCTGGGCCATGAATTGCGCCTGGGCCACGGCAAACTGCGTGAGATCGCGATCGGGGAAGACGCGCCTTCGCGGCGGTCGTTTGGGGATCTGGCAGTCATTATCGTCTTCACATTCTCGGTGACCCGAAGGATCCACGTAGCGCAGAGGATTATTGGCCGCATAGCTGTACCGATTCAGACTCTGCGGATTCACCGGCTGCGGCACGATCGTATCCGCCTGGATGAACCGCCCCAGCGCCGGGTCGTAGTATCTCGCGTTGTAGAAATACAACCCGCCCGCCGCATCGTCCAGCACCTGCCCGGTGAAGCGGCGCAGCGACTTCGGCGAGCGGCTCGACTGAGCTCGCCGAAGTCTCAGTCGAGCCGCTGAGGTCAGCAGGCTGCAGACAACCAGCAGATGGACGACCAGCCGCGGGCGCGCCGCCAGCCGCGGGATAGGAAGGCGCCCTGAAGAGCGATGGAACGATGAGGAAGGCCAACGGGTCATGACAACAGACTCCTTTCATGCAGCGAACGGAACAGGACGGGGTCAGGGAGGTTTCCTGACTGCCAAAGGATGTCTCAGGCCAGGGAGGACTTGCGCGGGCTGTGCAAACTGCCCGCCGGGTCGCAAAGCCGGGAGACGGGACGATCTCTGGCTCATGTATAACACCGCGGCATCGGTTTGTCAAGAGGCAGTTTTTCGACTTTTCGACTTTCAACTGGCGGAATGTTCCAGGCAGGCCCAAGCCCACGCCGGTTTGGGCTTGACAGCTGTTGCCGCGATTTCAATCGCCCGACTACTCCGAACGCGGGTGCATTTCAGATTGGGGACGCAGCCCCGGAGGGGCTTGCGCCTCGTAGCCGGATGGCCTTTGGCCTCCGGCGGGGTTGCTGGCTGGATGGCGTGCGCGTAACCAACGCCGCCCGACCGTGAACGGATCGGGCTACAAGGTGGAAGGCCCTATCGGGCCTGAAAGCCTCGGAGGGGCTTGCATCTTCTAGCAGGCGCATTTCAGTTTCTGGCCCAAGCCCACGCCTGTTTGGGCTTGACAGCTGTTGCCGCGGCCTTCGACAAGCTCAGGCCCCGTGCGGTGAGCCTGTCGAACCGTGCGGTCGAGCCGCTCACGACGAAGCCTCAATCGCCCGCCTGCCCCGAACGCCGACGCCTTGACATTCTGCGGGCTTTGCTGTACCCTGTCCTGGCGACACCACTGCGCCCGCGGGCGCAGCATTTTGAGAAGGGAACAGTTTTTCATGCGTATTTTGGTTACGGGGGGCGCCGGTTTCATCGGCTCCCATGTCACCGATGTGATGGTTGCGGCCGGCCACGACGTGATCGTGGTGGATAACCTCAGCACGGGCAAGCGCACCAACCTGAATCCCCAGGTCGCTGCGTTTTACCAGCTCGACCTCTTGGATGAAGCGGCCTTGCAGCGCGTCTTCGCCGAACACCGGCCGCACGCAGTGTCACACCAGGCCGCCCTGGTGAACGTGCGCGAGTCGGTGGTTGAACCAGTCAGGTATGCCACGGTCAACGTCATCGGTTCTATCAACCTGTTGGAGGCGGCCCGCCGCCACGGCTGCCAGCGTATCATCTACGCTTCGACCGGCGGCGCCTGCTATGGCGAACCCCAGTTCCTGCCGGTCACAGAAGATCACCCGATCAACCCGCTGGATCCCTATGGCGCCAGCAAACATGCGGTAGAGCACTATCTCTATCTGTATCAGCACAACTACGGGCTGTACTACACCGTGCTGCGTTACCCTAACGTCTACGGCCCCCGTCAGGACCCGCTTGGCGAAGCCGGCGTCATTGCCATCTTCACCGGGGCTATGCTGGCCGGCCGCGGCGTCACCATCAACGGCGATGGCGAGCAGGTGCGCGATTTTGTTTATGTCGGCGACATCGCGCGCGGCAACTTGCTCGCCCTGCAAGCGCCCGGCAGCGGCATCTACAATTTGGGCAGCGGCGTGGGCAGCAGCGTCAATGCCGTTTTTGCCGAATTGAAAGCGGCCACCGGCTACAGCCTGCCGCCCCATTACGGCCCCCCGAAACTCGGCGAAGTCCAGCGCACGTACCTGGACGCCAGCCTGGCGCGCCAGGCTCTCGGTTGGGAGCCATTGGTCAGCCTGCGCGATGGCCTGCGCCTGACCGCAGACAGCTTTCGCTGATGGCAAGATGCACGTCATGGTGATGGGAGGTCTCTATGCGTAGTTCAAATCCGACTCTAGGCGAGAAAACCTTTGTTGGCCTCGGCCCCGCGACCGAGGTGATGACCCTGCCGGGCGTTGTGCAGAAGACGCTGATTCTGCTTCTGATCTGCGCCGCCGCTGCAGCCTGGATGTGGACACGCGTCTCTGGCCTGGCGCAGACAGGCGGCTCGTCCGCGCCGATCACGCCGTGGATCTACGGCGGCTTGATCGGCGGCCTGCTGATGGCCGTGGTGACCATCTTCAAGAAGAGCTGGGCGCCTTTCACCACGCCGCTCTACGCGCTGCTCGAAGGCATCTTGCTGGGCGCGCTCTCTGCCTTGCTGGAATTGGTCTATCCCGGCATCGTCGTCCAGGCCGTTGGGTTGACCTTTGCCATCATGCTGGCGCTGCTGGGCGCGTACACCATTCTGCGCATCCGCCCCTCTGAAAACTTCAAGCTGGGCGTCAGCGCAGCCACGGGTGGGATTTTCCTGTTGTATCTGACTTCGTTCGTGCTCAGTTTCTTCGGCGTGCGCATCCCGTACATCCATGAGAGCGGCCTGATCGGCATTGGCTTCAGCCTGGTCGTCGTCGTCATCGCGTCCCTCAACCTGGTGCTGGACTTTGACTTCATCGAGCAAGGGGTAAACCAGGGCGCGCCGAAGTTCATGGAATGGTACGGCGCTTTCGGCCTTCTGGTCACGCTCGTTTGGTTGTACCTGGAAATTCTCAATTTGTTGAGCAAGCTGCGCAGCCGTAACTGAGGATGCGCCCTGCGCGTCAGGCGGCTCAGCGGCGCAGGAGGTGACGCAGGGCCTGTAGCTCTTCGGCCTGCGTCAGCCAGGCCACGGCGAGATAAACGCCTGCGCCCAACGGCAGGCAGAACAGCACTTTCAGCCAGGCGCCGGACACCCCCGGCGCCTGCTGCCATCCCCAGACGATGATCCCCAGCGCCAGGCTGGCCAGGCCGGTGCGCCAGAGCGATGACGCCAGCGTTCCTGCCTCCAGACCACCCATCCGTTTGCGCAGCAGCCACAGCAGCGCGATCATCTCCAACGTCGTCGCGATGCTGTTGGCCAGGGCCAGGCCGCCGTGCTGCAGCGGGCCGAGCAGAAGCAGACTGAGCACGATGTTCAGGAGCATCGCGCCGCCGCCCACGACCACCGGCGTGGCCGTATCGTGCAGCGCGTAGAACGCGCGCGCGGCGATCTCGACAACGGAGTGACCCACCAGCCCCAGCGCATACAGCTGCAGCGCCGTCGCTACCAGCGCGGTGGAATCGGCCGTGAAGGCGTTGCGCTGCAGGAGCACCGTGATCAACGGGCGCGCCAACAAGATCAGCCCGATCGCCGCGGGCAGGGTGAAGAAGAGGATCGTGCGCAGCGAGGTGGTAAAGGTGCGGCGCAGCGCCGGCAGGTTCTGATGGGCCACCTGCGCGGCGAACGTTGGAAAGGCCACGGTCGCCACGGCCTGCGCAAAAATACCCTGCGGCAAGAGCATGATCAGCCAACCGTAGTTGAGCGCGGCCAGGCGTCCTTCGGGCAGGCCCGACGCCAGGATGGTATTCACCCAAAAGTTGAGCTGCACGGCCGCCAGGCCCAACACGCGCGGCGCCATCAGGCGGCCGATCTCGCGCACCGCCGCGTCGCGCACATCAAGCACGGGCGTGTAGCGAGCCCCGCGGCGGATGAGAGCGGGCGTTTGCACGAGCAGATGGCCGACCGCGCCCACCAACACGCCGATCGCCAGGCCGCGCACGCCCAGGGTTTTGCCCAGCAGTGAGGCTCCGCCGATAATGGCCAGGTTGTAGATGACCGGCGCCGCGGCCGGCGCCAGGAAATGCTGCATGGCATTGAGCGCGCCCATCACCAGGCCGCTGACTCCAAAGATGATGGTGGAAATGAGCATCAGGCGCATCAGGCCAACGGTCAGCGCCTGTTGACTCACACTGAAGCCAGGGGCGAGCAGGTGACGCACCAACCAGGGTGCGCTGATGGCAGCGAGCACGGCGACGATGGTGAGAACCAGGACCATCAGGTTTGCGACGGCGCTGGCCAGGCGCCAGGCCGCGGCGCGGTCGCCGTGCACCAGACGACCGGTGAACGCGGGGATGAAGGCCGATCCGAGCGCGCCCCCAGCCACCAACTGGAAGAGCAGGTCTGGCACGCGGAAGGCGGCCAGGTAGGCGTCGAGTTCGGCGCTGGTGCCAAACTGCGCGCCAATGACGACTTCGCGCAGGAGGCCCAGGGCGCGGCTGAGGATGAAGAAACCCATCACCAGGGCCGCGGCGCGCGCGATGTTATTTCGGTTGGTTGTTGGCTGCGCGGATGATGTCATGCTGCGTCCCGATTCGAGCTAACGCCAGATCTCTGGTATGAACTGCCGATGCCAGGCCGGCAGTTCGAAGGTTGCCACAGGCACGCGGTTGTCTGGCGCCGGGCTGCCCTGGGCGGCTGCGGGCAGCCGCACGCCGTCCGTAGGATCATAGAGTCCGAGCGCAAGGGTGTAAGAACCGCCGGGCAAATCGTCAGGCAGGTTCAACCGCCGCGTCTCGGTGATCGTTTCGCCGCTGGCCCACAGGTCGAGCGGATAGCGATCCACGCCGGGCACTTTGTCATCACCCCAGACCTGGCGGCCGTTGTCATCGAGGAGATGGATGAACGCGACATAGGGCCGGCCGGCTGACTGCAGCGCTCTCCATTCAAGCTGTACATCCACGGCGCGCGGATGCGCGTCCGGGACGTTTTGCAGCCGAATCCCATTCAGCGCCACCAACCCGCCAAATTCTGCCACGGGCGGCGCGCTGGGTATTGGGCCGGCTGGCAGCGGGCCGCGCAGGGGAATACGGCCGAACTGCACCGCGTCGCCAATGGCGGCGCCTTGTCCGTCTTGCACTGGCAGACTGCCGGCGATGTCGGTCAGCCCAACCTTGATCTCCCCGCGCGCGGGGACGGTCATAGACACGGGTAGGGTCAGCCAGACGATCTCCTGAAAGGTATCGCCTGGGCGCCAGAGGCTGGTGGCAAAATTGCCTGCGCCAGGAAAACGGCTGCGCTCAGTAATCACCGCGCCGGACGGATCGAGCAGCTGCACATCCAGGGTCAGATTGCGCTGCGTTTGCCCCAGCACCCGCCACCACAAGGTGACGGCCAGGCCCTCGCCGGGCCGCGGGCTGTCCGGCCAGGTATCGTAGGCCACGATTTCGGCCAGGGGGCCGCCAGCCGCGCGCATGAAACGGGCGGCCAGGGGATTGGCATAGGCCGGCAGGACGCTGAGGTCCACGGCTGCGGGACGCGCATAGGCCGGACGGATCACTCCCAGGGCCAGATAGACTGCGAGCACGACCAGGCCGGCGCTGAGGATTACCCACAGGCGTCTCGCCGCGCGCACGCGCGGCCACGCCAGCCAGCCGGCCGCCAGCAGTGCACTGACCGCGGGCAGCGTCGGCAGGATGTAGCGTCCGCGCAGCAGAAAGCGTGCATTGAGCAGTTCACGATACAATGGCAGCGCCACGATGAGCAGGATGAAGAGAGCCAGCAGGGTGAACGCGCCGCGCGGCGCGTGGAAGGCGGACTCACGGCGCGGACGCAGCCGATACCAGACCGCGCCAGCCAGACCGCCCAGCGTCAGCACGGCAAACAGGGTGTAGACCCAGCGCGGCGCGCCCACATTGCCCCAGCCAAAGGAAGCCCAGTAGGTTTGAAAACCGTAGTTCAGCGCCGCCGGCAGCAGACTCCAGGCCGGCTCGGTGACGAAGCGCGCCGGGGTTTGCCAAAAATCCTGCCGCAGCCACCACAATGTCTCTTGATCGCGGGTCGCCCAGTAGCCCGTGGTCGCCTGACTGCGCGCAAACCACCAGCCGCTCAGGCCCACCATGCCGCCGAGCGCCGCCAGGCTGCCGGCCAGCGCGCGCACGCGCGTTTCGGAGCGGCGCACGGCGCGCAGCAGGGCGACGAGCAGGCACAGCACGGCGAAGGGAATCAGCGGCAGCGCGGTGTATTTGGTCAACAGAGCGAGGGCTGTGGCGACGGCGAGCCAGATGGCATGACGCAGCTGCCACGGACCAAGGGCCACCCGCAGTCCGTGGTACAGCGCGAGGCCGCTGAGCGCGGCGACCAGTCCGTCGTTGGTGACGGTGCTGCCCATGAAGATTGCTTGCGGGGAAAGAGCCTGGATCGCCAGCGCGCCCAGGGCCACTTCACGCCGGGGGGGGAAGAGCCAACGCGCCAGCGCAAAGGTGGGCCACAAGCCGAGGGTGCTCAGGAGCAAGTTGAGCCAGCGCGCCAGGTGCAGGCCGAGGATACGTCCGCGCCAGGGAAAAGACTCCACTGCCGGATCATGCACGGCGAAATTGACGCCTTCGGCGGCCTCGGCGAAGGGATTGGGTGCGGGGGGACGCGTATCCGGCGGTACGAAAAGGAGCGGAAGGGCGGTAATCAGGTAGTAGAGCGGCGGCTGCGAAGCCTCATCGTAGCGGTAGGCGGTGGTGAGACGTTGATCGGGCGGCGGCAGGCGGCGCTCCTGCGCCACGAATTCGGCATAGCGGTAGTGCGCCCATTCGTCGTGCGCTTCCCAGGGCGGCGTCACGATGCTGTACAAGAGACCCAGCAGAATGTGCGCCAGGACCACCATAAGCGCGGCCAATGTGTAGAAACGATGCTGGGGAAGCCAAGAATGTCGTTGCAAGCAGCTGCCTACCGTTCCAGAGTCTTACCGAATGGTGACGATGCAAGCGATTGTAGCACAGGGGATGGGAAGCACAAAGAATAAAGAAGCTCTTGACAGCTTGACAGCTTGGCGGCTTTGTGGCTTTGTGTGAGGATTAACCTGAAATCACCCCGAACAAGTTCGGAATTCCCGGTGCGTTGGCATGAAAAAGGGCGGCAGCTACTCCGTGGAGTAACTGCCGCCCGCATGGGAAGGGAACGCGGTCGTGCGCAGCAGACGGTGGGACGCGCGTTTAGTTCAGGCGTTCAAGAATATGGGTGGCAATCGTCGCGCCGCTGCCGCCGATATTCTGCGTCATGCCGATGCGCGCGTTTTGCACCTGGTTGGCGCCGGCGCGGCCCGTCAACTGCAGGTAGGCTTCCACCACCTGGTAGACGCCCGTGGCGCCCACGGGGTGGCCGCGCGCCTTAAGCCCGCCCATGGTCGACATGGGCAGGCGGCCCTCGATCGTGATTTCGCCCTCCTGCGCCATCTCGTGGGCTTTGCC
Organism: Candidatus Amarolinea aalborgensis; assembly: GCF_900491745.1. Classification (NCBI taxonomy): domain Bacteria; kingdom Bacillati; phylum Chloroflexota; class Caldilineae; order Caldilineales; family Candidatus Amarolineaceae; genus Candidatus Amarolinea; species Candidatus Amarolinea aalborgensis. The sequence continues at coordinate 29,515 of NZ_UETR01000028.1, forward strand.
CGGCCCGGCAAAACCACACGCTTCCAGCGACAGGGCTGCCATCACGCTGAAGGCGTCGTGCGCCTCGAAGAAATTGATCTCCTGGGGTGTGATGCCGGCCTGTTCGTAGGCCTGGCGACTGGAGAGGTAGGAAGCCTGCAAGAACATGGGGGTATAGCGATCATGAATAGCGACGGAGTCGGTTGCATTGGCCGAGGCCATCACGCGCACGAACGGTCGGCCGCTGGCTTTGATTTCCTCGATGCGATCTGCCGAGCAGAGAATCAACGCCGCGGCGCCGTCGCAGATCGGCGACGCGTCAAGTACGCGAATCGGATCTGCCACCACGGGAGAGCGGCGGTAGGTGCGCATGTCCACGGCTTTCTGGAACATGGCGTTGGGATTACGCGCGCCGTTGTGATGGGCGTTGATCGGGAAATAGGCCAGGTCCTCTGAGATCAGGTGGTAATCGTGCAAGTAGCGGCGCATGATCATCGCGTTGAGGGCCACAAAGCTCACGCCATGGGAGGCTTCGTTTTCATAGTCGGCCGCCATCGCCAGGCCACGCGTCGTGATTCGCGGATCGGTGGCGGTTAGCTTTTCGACGCCGCATACCGCCACCATGTCATGTTGACCACTGCCGACGGCCATAACGCCCCAACGCATGGCGGCCCCGCCGGAACCGCAAGCTGCCTCTGCGGTCGCAGCATCAATGCCGCGCAGGCCGGCTGCATCTGCGATCAGCGCGCCCAGGTGCTGTTGGTTCAGGAGGACGCCAGACAGCATGTTCCCGACATAGAGGCCCTGCACCGAATCGGCCCCGGCGTCCTGCAGAGCCGCTTTGACCGCGCGCGCGGCCAGCGCCCGCAGGCTGAGATCGTTGTGGCGCCCGACTTCCGTTTGGCCGACGCCGATGATGTACACATCGCGCATGGTAATCTCCGTGCTGCCCTGAATCCCTGGGGGTTTCTTCAGGCAGCCTCCTAGTTCAACTGAAACTTGCCCTGGAACCTGGCATAGGTTGCGTAGTCAATATCCCGGCGCCGTTTGATATAGTCGCTGACGCAAGGCGCGGCGAAGCGCTGCTCATAGATGCGATCGGTGACGACCAGCGAGAACGCATCACTGCCCGCGCCCGCGCCAAACGACACCATCAAGATGCGATCGCCTGGTTTGGCGACATCCAGGACCGCGCTCAAACCGAGCAAGGCCGAGCCGGCATGGGTGCTGCCAATGTCTTCCACCACGAAGCCGGCCGCGTACTGCTCATACGAAAAGCCGAGGGCTTCGGCCACGCGCCGCGGGATTTTGTTGTCTGGTTGATGGAAGATCACATGCTGGTAGTCGGCCGCCGTGCGTCCCAATTCGCTCAGGAGCGCGCTGGCCGCTGCTTTGACATGGTCTGTGTAGGCTTCGGAGCCGGTGGAGCGCAAGGCATTGCTGTAATAGTGCGCGCCGGCGCGGCGCCAGATGTCCATGCTGTTGGTGACGTAGGAGAGCGACCCTTCGAAGAGCGCGATGCTCTCCTCGGCCGGCCCAACGATGAGCGCGGCGCCGCCCGCGGCCGTGGTATACTCCAGGGCGTCGCCGGGGCGTCCTTGTGCGGCGTCCATGCCAACGCACATCGCATAGTTGGCCATGCCAGAGCCAACCAGGGCGATGCACGCCTGTAAGGCCTCCGTGCCGGCTTTGCCGCCAAATTCCCAATCGGCCGCTTGCGTGTCAGGCAGTGCGCCAAGAAATTCGGCCACAATCGTGCTGGTCGGTTTGATGGCATAGGGATGAGATTCACTGCCTACCCAGAGCGCTTTCAGTTCTTTGGGGTCAATCCCGGCGCGCCAGAGCGCGTTGCGCGCGGCCTCGATAGACATCGTGGCGGTGTCTTCGTCCATGCCAGCCACTGCCTTCTGCTTGACAGGCCAGCCGGCGTCTTTCCCTCGCCAGACGCGCGCGATCTCTTCGCCGGCCAGGCGGTAACGCGGCACGTAGGCGCCATGACTGATGAGACCCACATCGCGGTTGGGTTTGAGCATAACTAATCCTGCGTATCGCTCTGCATGTGCAGATGCACCTTGAAAATGGACTGATAGACATCGCCCTGGCTGACAATCCCCACCAATTTGCCGCCCTCCACCACGGGCAAGCGGCGAATGTGCCAGAGAACCATCAGACCGGCAGCCTCCAACAGCGGGGTGTCCGGCGTGACCGTCTGCACATGATGGGTCATCACATCACCGGCCTTGATGTTGCTAATGTCGGCGAAGCCCTCATCCTTGGCCGAATGAGCCAGGCTGGGCGTCGGCGAGTCCAGGAGATGCTGGAAGAGCGGATGCATCTCGCGCAACACATCCTTTTCCGAGATGATACCGATCATCTCGCCGTTGTCGTTGACAACGGGTAGACCACTGAGGTGATGGTCTACAATGGCGCGCGCCACATCGGTGAGCGGCGCTCGTTCATGAACGGTAAACACATTGGTCGTCATAATAGATCGAATAGTCACAGTTCCCTCCCTCATGGCATCAGATCGAGAGTTGGACAGGCAGTTGGTCCTACCTGAGTATTACTATAACGCATTGCGCCATAAAAGTCAACGGCGAATGGGCGGTTTTGATGGGGGTCGAATGGGTAGCGCGTTGACTCGTGCGCGGTTAGGCCTACCCACCCATTTGGGCGGTTGAGCCGCCCGCTCCGCGCTTGCAGCTCTATTTTGATGTCGCGGCCAGCTCACTGAGGCTCGATGTCCCATGTGTCCTGCTGGCTGCCCCACTGGCTGCGGCCGTCGCTTCCGCTGACGTGCCACCACGTCTTGCGGATCACCCTGAAAGCGGGTGCGCTCTGCGCGGTGAACGGAACGACCTCGGAACTGGGCGCAGTCCGCGCGCTGCGCTTGGCCCACCAGGCTGCCACCAGGCGCCGGCCAATGCGCAGGGCCACCGCCGCCGCGGCCACAGCCACGGTCGTCCCCACCTCGCGCCGCGTAATCGCGGGCAGGGTGATGGCGGCGGCGCGGGTCACGGCCAGCCGTTCGTTGATATTGGCCCCGCAGGCGCGACATATCGTTGCTTCGGACGCATTGGAGGCCTGGCAGCGCGGGCAAATGCGATGAACCGGTAAGATTGTCATGGCAATCCCTCGAACAGGCTGAAGTTACCTGGATTCTAAATCAAATTGAACAGGCGCGCAAGGCGGGGCATTGACAAATGCGCATCCCCGTGTACAATGCCCACGATTCGAACGCAATCCGCGGGATACGGGGCATTGACAAATGCGCATCCGAGCGTACAATACGCTCCATTCGAACGCAACCCGCGGGATTGCACACCCGTCGAAAGCAACTCGCGGGATTGCACACTCTTTCTTGTGAGCAACCGATTGACGACCCTTCTTTTGGTTCGACACGCCACCAACGATTGGGTTGGTGAGCGCCTGGCCGGGTGGACGCCTGGCGTACATCTGAACGAAGCCGGCCAGCAGCAAGCGTTCGCGTTGGCGGAACGCCTGGCGCCCATGCCAATCAAAGCGATCTACAGCAGCCCGCTGGAGCGAGCATGGGAGACGGCCGCGCCCCTGGCGGAGCGGTTGAACCTGCCGGTGGAGATTGAGCCAGACCTGGGCGAAGTGCAGTATGGGCAGTGGACAGGCAAGCCGCTGAAGGAGATGCGCGAAACCGATCTGTGGCCGCTGCTGATGATGGCGCCCAGCCTGGCGCGTTTCCCCGAGGGCGAAAGCCTAAGCGAGGCGCAGGCCCGCATTGTCGGCGCCCTGGAACGCTTGCGCAGAAAGCATCCTGATGATATGATTATGGCCGTGTCGCACGCTGACATGCTCAAGGCCGTCGTCGCCCACTACATCGGCTTGCATCTCGATCTATTTCAACGGCTTGTCATCAGCCCGGCGGCGGTCAGTGTGCTGCGCTTCTCGCCGCCCGGCATCGCGCGTCTGGAGCGATTCAATGACACGGGGACGCTGTCGGATCTCGTGGTCGAGCCAAAGATCGAGCCTAAGGCTGAGGAAACCTCGGAGACAGCCGCGCCCAACACGTGAACGTGCCGCAATACAAATCCAAATACAACCGCGTAAATAAAGGAACCAGGTATGCCGCAGTTTGATTACGATTTTGACCCCGTGTCTCGCATCACCGTCGGCGCCGTTGGCCGGCCGGGCCAGCGTGAGTTTTACTTGCAGGCGCGCACCGGGCTGCGCTTAGTGACGTTGAAAATCGAAAAACAACAGGTGCAGGCGCTTGCGATCGGTATTTCGCAGCTGCTCGAACAGTTGGGCGATGTTCTCCCCCAACTGCGCACCGATCTCGTCAATATCAACAATCCGCGTATGGCCTTGGAAGAACCGATTTACCCCGCGTTTGTGATCGGGCAGATTGGGCTGGGCTATGACGAAGAACGCCAGTTGATGATCATCATTGCCCAGGAGTTAGTGGTTGAGGACCCTGAGGTGAGCAGTCAAGCGGCCCTGGCGCGCTTCGTGGCCGGGCGGGAAATGATGCGAGATTTTAGCGAGTATGCCCTGGCGTTGGTTGCGGCGGGTCGCCCCACCTGTCCGTTGTGCGGCCAACCGATTGACCCACGCGGCCATTTCTGCCCTCCGAGTAATGGACACAGTACGTCGCTGCTTCAGTAAGCGCGACGCGGCTGCGGCCTCGCTGTTGGCCCTGAGGTTCTGATGAAGGCCCAGGTGTTGCGAGCCCCGTTCAACAAGATGAAAGTGGTAAATCATTACGTCGCCTTGAGACACTTATCTTATCTGGCAGAGGAGGATTTATGGCAACATCGGCAATGAGAATGAACCGGCCGGCTTTGACTGCAGACGCCGGCCTGTGGCTGCGGAGCCAGCGCTGGGACCTGACATTCATTACCCTCAGCGTGATCTTGGTTCCCTTCCCCTACCTGGCCTGGCTGGGGCTGAACTCGCTCGGGCTGAACGTTGATCTGACCCGCAATCTGATCAACGGCCTTGTGGCGCTGGCGGTGGGCGGACCGCACATGTACTGCACCTTCACGCGCACGATGATGGACCGCGACTTCGTGACGAAATGGCCCGCCTTTACCCGTTCAACCGTCGCCATTCCCTTGATCGTCATCTCGCTGGCGCTGCTCAATCTAGAATTGCTGCTCACGGTCTTCTTCTTTTGGGCTTCGATCCACGTGCTGCACCAGATCGTCTACATTCTCGAGGTCTATGACAAGAAGCGCAAGAGCAGCCTCTCGTTACCGTCGCGGGCGATTGACTATGCCGTCGTCTTGACCAGCCTTTACCCCATTGCGGCCTACCGCCTGACGATCAGCCGCGATCTGCTGATCGGCACCAACGACTTGGGCAAATCCATTCCCGAATTTCTCAAACAGCCCTTGTTTTTCTACCTGGCCGCCGGGGTATTCGGCGCGGCCTTCATCTTATTCATCATCAAGACGATCATCGAATACCGTAACGGCAGCCTGCACGTCCCCAAGACGGTCTTCATCGTGGTGACAGCCATCACCTCGTTCATTGTGCCGTCCCTGGGCAATTTGGACACGGCTTTCCAGGGCATGAATACCTGGCATTCGTTCCAGTACCTGGCGTTGACCTGGTACATCAACCGTATCCGTGAAGAGAAGGGTGAAATGCACGCCCTGCCCGTGGTCGAGCGCATCTCACGACCCGGCGCGGCGCGCTCTTACTATCTGCTCATGGTCGGCTTTACTGTCGGCACCGTTCTTATCGGCGCAGTCATCTTTGCCATTCTGCGCTTTGGTGTGAACATGTCGGTCAGCGCGGCGTTCGACCGCTCGTACTATATCTCAGTGCTCTCGTTCCTCTGGATGCACTATTATCACGATCACTTCTTGTTCACCCAGCCGCAGGCGATGCTCAACGTCCCGGCAGCTGCCCTGGCTGCCTGAACGAAAAAAACCGGACTCGTCAAGAGTCCGGTTTTTTGTTTGGTCCTGGCAAGGTCGCCTGCGGCCGTTCGACAGGACGTGCATTTCAGAATGGGGGCGGGTCGGGCGATTGAGGCTTCGTCGTGAGCGGCTCGACCGAGCTCGCCGAGGTCTCAGCCGAACGATCGCTGCAACCCCTGCGAAGCTTACCATGGCGACTTTGGCAGCAGCCAAAGCGCCGGGAGCTACGCCCCGAAATTGAAATGCACCCCTAACGCAAGGGCGCCGAGGTGCAAGGCGCTATGTGTTTTGTTTTTGCGCCCCACCGTCGTGGCGTCTTTGCGTTGAAAGTTGCGGGCTACGCTCCCAAATTGAAATGCACCCGAGACGCCTCGCGCAGCTCGCGTCGTCCATCAGAGACATCACTGGCCCGTCTCGAAGTCCCAGATCTCGCCGTGTTCGGTATCGGTGAGCACGCCGCGCACGAGTTGCAGGTTTCGCTGCCACGACCGCTCAGGCCCGTCGGCGTCCACACGGAACCTCAGCGTGTCGTGATCTGCGTCGCCCGCGATCCAGATTCGTGTCTCCAGGCTCAAGCCAATCTCGGTCACGCACGACTCAATCACCGCGACCCAGGCTTCGCGCCATGCGCCGACATCGGTAATCCAACCTGAAAGCGGCACGTCACCCCGTCGCCAGCCCGGCCGCACGTCAACCGGGCGCGGAAGCTCGACGATCCGAGTCTCGCCCAGCGCCTCCAAGCGATACGATATGGCCGAGTAGACCGCCACCTCCGTTCCCCTGATGAGCATCAGAAGCATGCAGCCCAAATACTCCGGCGTGGGCGTCCATTCCCGGGCGAGCTCATCGGCCTGTGCGTGGATCCGGTCGAAGTCGGAGGCGTTGGGGATGCGAGCGATTCGCTGCGCCTGCAGCGCGTACAGGCGGTCCTGCCTGTCCATCATCGCCTTGATCTCTTCCGGCGCGTGCGGCTCCCAATCCGTGACTTCGCCGACGACCCGCAGTGGGTATCGAGAGCGGTAAGACTTGGTAGGGTTGCCTGGGAACTTCTTGTCGGTGAGGTCCGGGTCGTCTACGAAGGGGCCAGTAGGCTCAACGATGTAGAGCCTGCCGGGGCCATCACCCCGAGCTAGTTCGGCCCCCAGAGGGGACAAGGTCGCGGTCATGTAGACCCAGGGGCTTGTGCGTTCGGCGTGGCCGTAGTTGGAGCGGTATCCGGGACTGATCAGATCCCCCGGCTTCAGGTCGGCCTTTGTGCCGTGGTAGAACGGCCCCGAGATCACATTGTCTGGCATTGCCAAGTCGCTCACTCCCCTCATGGCATGCGATTCTGCCGGTCGTGCGCGCCCTCGTGCGCCCAACGGCAAAGTGTAAGCTGCGGCTGCGCCCACCCAACCTACAATCGCGCGAGCCCGACCGGCGCAGCCGTCAGCTGCAACCAGTGTTAGGCAAGTCCCAAGCCCACAACAAGACGCACGCCGCCCACAACGGCGAACCGTGCCAACGGCCTGCTCACGATCCACAGACCAAGCTCCAGAGCTACTCGGCCAACAGCAGGCCGATCTTCTGCAGAACCTCCTGCGTTACTGTGTCTGGCAAGGCGCAGATGAACTCCACAGCGCGAGCTTGCCAATCCAAACTCCTGACTTGATCCGCCAAAATGACGCCACTAATGGGTAAACCGTGCGGCAGGTTGACCTCGAACGGATACCCTTTGACAGCGCTGGTAATCGGACACAGGAGCGCCAAACCGACTTTGGCATTATAGGAGAGCGGCGATAAGACCACCGCGGGGCGGCGTCCTGCCTGCTCATGGCCCGCTTGTGGATTGAAGGTGAGCCAGACGATATCCCCACGGCGTGGCACGTAGGATGATGGCGCTACCACGCTTCACCCCCAACCGCTGGGCCGGTCAGTACTTCGGCGTGGCGGTTATTGTCCGTAACTTGGGCAAGCAACGCCTCCAGGTTGAAAGCGGGCTTGAGCACCGGTACGATTACCAACTGACGATCGTGCAGGGAAAGCTGGACGGGTGAGTTGTCTTTCAGACCGACTTCATCAGCCAGCGGTTTGGGAATTCGCACGGCCAGGCTGTTACCCCAACGCTGTACACGGGTTTCCATACGTTCCTCCTTATCTTGGTATCTACATAGAAGATACGACGGATTCTCGCGTTTGTCAAATCTGGGTTGGCGTACCGCGCTACTGGAAGGAATGTAGTTGTGAACGGCGCAAATCACATTTGCGTGCCTAACGGCCGCCCTCAACCTGTGGCTGCGCCTCCGTAACTTCCGCGCCCCACGATCCCCCCGCCGCAGGCGTCAGGTGGACGTGGTGTTAGGCCGCACCCTGGCCCTTGCGCCCGCCAAACGAGACCCGCCGCCCATGACGGCGAACCTATGCCTGGTTACCGCCGCGACCAGCCGCAGAGGCTAGACCCGCGGCCGCGTGCCCGTGGCTGCTGTGCGATGTGACGGAAGCCGCACCATCTTGATCTCGAGGCGACAACCTACCGCCTCGGCGTATTTCTGTAACGTCGCCAGCGAAGGCGAGTGCTTGCGGCGACCACCACCGGCTTCCAAACGCGCCACCACCGATGGCTGCGTCGCCATGATCTCGGCCACCTCGGCTTGGGTTAGTCCGGCTTCCTTCCGCGCGCGCAGCAATTCATCGAACAGCGCAAACTCTTGCTCCAAACTGTCGTATTCACGGACAAACGCCGGATCCTGCCGCCATTCGCGCAGCATTTCATCGTGTGTTTTCATTGCTCCCATTTTCCACCCCGTCTTTGCACCTCAGCCAGGCGTTTGCGGGCGACTTCCAGTTCCCTTGCCGGTGTCTTCTGTGATTTCTTGATGAAGGCGTGAAGGATGAGGATTTTGCGTTCCACCAGCGTACAGAAGAAAGCGCGCCCGATGCCCTCCTTGCCCCGCGCTCGAATCTCGAACAGCCCCTGCCCCAAACTGTCTGTAAACGGCATTCCCAGATTGGGGCCAAAGATGCACATGCGCTCGGTGATCCTGGCATAGTAGGCGCGAATGCCCACCGGCCAAGCGCCGATCGTTTCCTGGACTTCATCGCTGTAGTAGAGGATTTCCCAGTCCATGTTGCGATGTTAGCATATTTGCGAAGATATGTCCAGTTGGGGACGATGACTGTTACATGGGACGCCGAACGGCTCGCGTTACCGGCGGCTGGGGAGAACAAAGCTCGGAAACGGGAAGCTGCCAAAGTTCAGGCCAATCTCCAAAAAACGCGCACAGTCCCAGCCGTCCGGTGCACGCTGTGTTGGGCGGCATTGCAGATTAGCTCTTATAACGAGCTACATAACCTTCGGTCGCTTTCATAAATTCTTGAAGCCAATCACTGCAGGGTATCACTTCTGTAAAATCTACAAATATCTTATCAGGCTCCAAGGTAACCTTGGGCCCTACAAGGACTTTCCATTCAACGTCCCAGCCTTGTTGCTCTTCGGTCCAGAGAACAATCTGCCAAATAATCTTTGTTATAAAAATCTTAGCATTCCTCGGTCTGCTTTCCAATAATTGTCTGGCCGCAATAAATACATTTGTGAAAGAAACGCTATCAAATCTTGCTTCGAGAACTTCGTTCTCAATGAATTCACCGACATCAGTTAAAGTGGTTATATTTATCTGTCTTTGTAACCTTGCTTCTGGATATTTCTTGTTACCCTTGAATCCTGCGTTGAAAAGACGAACTACTTGAGATTCTATATTGAGTTCAGATTGACAAGCAATTATCTTTTGGGAGTGATTTTTGTATCTTCTCAATAATCCGGGGTAACCAGTTATGTTGGTTCCCAGGAAGCGCCTAGTGACAGTTCGATGGCGCGCTGCGTGATGAGGTCGGCGAGATCAGGCATCTGGCAGGCGCCAGAT
>NZ_UETR01000074.1:0-3443 GCF_900491745.1 Candidatus Amarolinea aalborgensis
TCGTGCATGGAGGATGTGGTGGGCAAACCAGTTGACGATGGGGCACTATTCACAATTCAGCATTCAGCATTCAGCAATGACAAGACGGTCTTGATCGTGGTGCACGATTATCCGCCGATTGTGTCGGCGGGCGCAGAGCGGATTGTCAAATTTGCGCAGTATTTGCCTGCCTATGGCTTCCAACCGCTGATTTTGACTACGGGGCGCTACGGCGAACGACTGACGGACGCCGCGAGTCAGGTGTACCGCGCGGCAGACCTGGTGCACGCGCTGTTCAGCGGCCTGCGCCAGCGCCGCGCCGCGGGTGTGGCGCAAGAGGCGCAGTTTCGCGTCGCTACGGTAGGCAGCCAGAGCCTGCTGGGCCGCGTGCGTGATGAGTTCATGGTTCCAGACACGAAGCTCGGCTGGCTGCTGCCGGCTGTGCGCCTGGGCAATCGGCTGATTGCGCAGCAGCGTCCAGCTTTGATCTTCAGCACGTCGCCGCCCGAAACCGCTCATCTCGTGGCGCGGCAGCTCGCGCGGCGCTATCGCCTGCCGTGGGTGGCCGATCTGCGCGACGGCTGGCTGTTCGAGCCGCCCAACCCGGCCGTGCGCCAGGCCGCGTGGCGCCGCAGCCTTGAGCAGCGGTTGGAGGCAAGGGTCATCGTCGCGGCCCAAGCCGTGATTGCCGCCACCAACCCCATCGCCGAAGACCTGCGCCTGCGTTATGCGGCCGCGGCTGGGCGCATCCACGTCATTACCAACGGCTTCGACGCCGCGGAATTTGCCGGCTTGCAGCGTCAACGGCCAAAAGACGGCGTTTTCCGCCTGGTGTACACGGGCGCGCTGGCGTCCAGCCGCCAGGGCACTTCGGCTGCGGCCTTTTTTGCGGGCCTGGCCCAATTCGTGCATGCGCGGCCGGCTACCCCACTGCAGGTAATCGTGATCGGCGACGTCAGCCCGGTCGAACAAGCGGCCGCGGCCAGCCACGGTCTCACGGACGTCGTCAGCTTCCGGCCAGCCGTCTCACGCCGCGAGGCGCACCAGGCGCAGTTAGACGCGGACGGGCTGCTGCTCATCACCGCGCCCGGTCAGCGCAGTGTGGCCACGCTCAAGCTGTTCGATTACATCGGCGCGGGCGTCCCGATCCTGGCGCTGGCTGCAGACAACGCTGCGGCCGCCATCGTACAGCAGTACAACCTCGGCGTCACTGTCGCGCCCGATGATCCGGCTGCCATTAGTTATTCACTACACGAATTGGTGGCTCGCCATCAGCTTAGCGACACCCGGACGGGATTTACCGCGGCGCAGCAGCAGTTCGAGCGCCGCCAGTTGACCGGACAGTTGGCGGCCTTGTTTCGTTCCGTGCTCAACCAGGCGTAGACCATGATGCAACCGACCCTTTCTGTGATTATCGTCACCTGGAATGTCAAAGAGCTGCTGCTGCGTACGCTGGCGCGGCTGCCGGCTGCGTGCGCGCCCTTGGCGTGGGAAACGATTGTCGTGGACAACGCATCCAGCGACGGCAGTCGGGAGGCCGTGCGCGCCACATTCCCAGGCGTGACTTATCTCGACAACGATAGCAACTTTGGCTATGCGAAAGCCAATAACCAGGGGCTGAAATTGGCACAAGGCAGCTTCTTGCTCCTGCTCAACCCTGACACCGAGCCGGACGCCGGCGCGCTGGCCGCACTTGTGGCCTTCTTACAGTCCCAGCCCGCGGTGGGAATGGTTGGGCCGGCGCTGGTTTTGCCCGACGGCAGCCCGCAGCCCTATGGTTTCGGCGGCGACCCCACTGTCGGCTATTTGCTGCGGCGCAACTTCAAGCGCCTAGCGCGGCGCGGCCCGCTGCACGATTGGGGCGCGGCGCAAGCTGGCCCCGTGGACTGGGTCAGCGGCGCGTGCCTGCTCGTCCGCCGCGAGGCCTACGCACAGATCGGCGGTTTGGACGAGGGGATGTTCATGTACTTCGAGGACAACGACTGGTGCTGGCGCGCGCGCCAGGCCGGCTGGCAGGTGTGGCGCGAACCGGCCGCCCGCGTGGTTCACATCGGTGGGCAGTCGTTGAAGCAAAATCGTCGTGCGCCCGCCGCCTACTACGCCAGCCTGCGCACCTTCTATCAGCGGCACTACGGCGCGCTCGACCGCCTGGCGCTGGCGCTGCTGCTGCGCCTGCTGCCCGCCTCCAACGCCTGACAGGGTGAATGCCATGACGACGACGCCCACCATCGTGCTCGATCTGCGCAGCGTGCAGGACCATTTCCCCGGCATTGGACGCTACAGCTTTCACCTGGCGCAGGCCCTGGCCGAAGCGGCGCCCACCTGGCGTTTTACTTTCCTGACCCAGTCTCAGGCGGCCAATTCGCGCTACGATGTGGCCGGGTTGGCGCGCTGGCCCAACGTGACCCTGCGTCCCACTGCGCAGGCCATTTTCTCCTGGCAGGAGCAGATCACCCTGCCCCGCGCCTTGCCGCGCGACCATTTGCTCCATTTTCCCTATTACATTTACCCCTATTTCAGCCGGCGCCGCACGGTCGTCACCATCTACGACATCATTTCCCATCTCTACCCGGCGTATTTACCGTCGGCGATTCATCGCGCCCTCTTCGAGATCACGACGCGCCTGGCGCTGGCGCGTTCGGCCCACGTCCTGACCCTCTCCCAGTCAGCCGCGAGCGACCTGCAGCGCGTGTATGGGATGCCCGCGGCGGCGATCACGGTGACGCCGGCCGCGGCCGACGCCCGTTTTCAGCCCGCAGCGGCCGCGGACACGCATGGCCTGCGTCAGCGGCTGGCTCTGCCAGATCGTTACGTGCTGTTCGTTGGCGCCAACAAGCCGCACAAGAACCTGCGGCGCCTGGTGGAGGCCTGGGGCAAGCTAAAAGCCCAGGACGCAACGTCGCCCTCGCCGTTTGCCCAGGGAATTGGCCTGGTGCTGGCCGGCCGCGAGGACCCACGCTACATGGGGATTCGAGAAGAGATTGCGCAGGCTGGCCTGCAAGAGGATGTGATCGTGCTCGGCGCAGTGAGCGAGGCCGACCTGCCGGTCTTGTACAGCGGCGCCGACGTCTTTATTCTCCCTTCGCTATACGAAGGGTATGGGCTGCCGATGATCGAAGCGATGGCCTGTGGAACCGCGGTAGTCTGCAGCAGGACATCGAGCCTGCCCGAGGTGGTTGGAGATGATGCTGGTCTGCTGTTCGATCCGACCGACAGCGATGAGATCGCATCAGCCCTGGCGCGCGTGCTGAGCGACGACGCCTTGCGCACCGGCTTACGGGCGCGTGGCCTGGCGCGCGCGCGCCAATTCACCTGGCAGCGCACGGCCGAGCTGACGCTGGCCGCGTATGAAAGGGAACTCTGAATGGTGAAAGCGGAATGCGGAATCGCAAGCGCCGTGCGCGTTCCTCGTTCAGCGTTCCTCGTTCAGCGTTCCTCGTTCAGCGTTCCTCGTTCAGCGTTCC